>JABAHL010000003.1:0-210300 GCA_019353055.1 Faucicola osloensis | reverse complement strand
CCAATATCTTATTCATGGATGAAACAGGCTTTTACCAAAGACAAAGTTATCAGCGTAGTTGGTCACCTGTTGGCAAACCCTGCTATGCTAAAATTGAGGCCAACAAAGGTAAACGGTTAAATCTAATTGGTGCAATGAGTATGGCTGAATTTAAACTGATTGCGCCTGTGACCTTTGAAGGTGGGTGTAAGCGTGATACGGTAGAAAATTGGCTTCACACGCTTGGTCAATCTTTGCCTAAACATGAACTCGACAGCTACCCACAGCGTTTTTTAATCATGGATAATGCAAGGTTTCATCGGGGTGGCAATTTAAATCAGATTGCTAAACAATATAATTTAACCTTGTTATACTTACCGCCATATTCCCCTGAGTTAAATCCTGTAGAGAATAAGTGGGCGGTAGTGAAGCAAAATGTGCAACTGTCTATGAGTCAGTTTGAGTCACTCAATGACTGTGTTATTCATTGTTCATTTTAATTTAGGATTTACTATATCAAGCAGTCGCTGATTTTTGGTTTTATCACTTTTACGTTTAACCTTGCCTTTGTCATCGGTAAAGACATTGGATTTGGTAATGATGTCATAGCTTAAGGGTATGTCGATATCTTTGCGATGATACAGACAGTTAAGCAGGTTAATGCCTTTAACATTTTTGTTTTGGGTGTGGTCGTAGTGCCAGCAGTTGATGTCGTCGACGCTTGTGTGCGGTTTGGGCTGTATGGTGTCATCAAAGATGAGATAGCCGATGGCATTGGGTGTGGCATTTTCATGCTGTCTTAGCATGGGTTTAATCAGTTGCCATTGTTCTTTGGCGGTGAGTGTTTCACTGTTTAGAAAGCGGGTGATGCTGTCATGGTAGATGCTCCCTTGTAGTAGATTGGCAAGTCCTGTGGCGGTGGTTTGCCCAAAACTTGCGATGAGGTAGTCGCTGTAGAGTTCTATCATGTCTTTGTTCATTTGTTTACTCTCGCTGACTGCTTTTTTTGTTATGATAGCGCTTTTTTAAAGGGCTGCGTAACTTCAGTTTTTTATAAAGTTCCAGTGCCATTAATGCCTTTTCTTGCTGGAACATACTGCCGTCAATTGGAAAGCTTGCGACCATCTGCTGCTGAGATTGCAAGTTGATTGCCATTGCTGGCAACTGTGCCATGGTTTGATGACCATCAATGGTTAAGGTTAATACCAAGCGTTCAATTTGCGGGGTTAAAGTGGTCAAATTGATATCGAAGCTGACTATTTGACCATCATTTTGGCTAAGCTTTAGGCTACCGCACGGGCTTTGAGGCTGATTATAAAATATCATGTAGGCTTCGTCGCTAAGCTTACCCTGACTGTCTAAACCAAACAGTGCGATGTCTAAGTTTAAATTGCTTGGTAGAGTAGTTGCTAAGCTAAAACTCAGCGGATTACTTAATACATCTGACAGTTTAAGTTTTTGTCCACGAATAAGCTGCATCTGTAAATCCTTATTTATTATTGTTGGTCATTGTTATTTTATTAGCGCAACCAATTAACATGCGAGCATCTTTATAGGGCTACATACTAACGGTTTAATTGTTGACCCAATTGCATCGCCATCGCGATATTATAGGCAGTTTTTTCAACATTCTGTTTTGCTAAAGCAAGTGCCTCATCAAGCGAGCCTAAAGTTTGAATACTGGGCAGCGCTATTGTAAAACCATCGTCTTTCCAATGGCTGTGTAGGTCATCGACCACGCCACAAATGGCGATAACGGGAACATTGACCGCTTTGGCAAGTGACAGCACGCCTGATGCCACTTTGCCCATGGAGGTTTGAAAATCCATTTTCCCTTCACCGGTGATGACCAAATCTGCTTGCTGAATCATTTGCTCAAGATTACTAAATTCACTTACCAACTGAAACCCGCCAGTCAGTGTTGCCGATAAAAACGTCATTAACGCAAAACCCAAACCGCCTGCGGCACCTGCGCCTGCTTCATTACGATTATCGGGGAAATTTTGACGGCTGGCAATATTGGCAAAATGGTTAAGTGCATTATCTAATATAACGATATCGTCTAGCGCCGCCCCTTTTTGCGGGGCATACACATGGCTAGCACCGAGTTTGCCACATAATGGATTAGTCACATCACAGGCGACGGTAATACTAATATCAGCGATTTTATCGTTAACCCCACTGCTATCAATAAACGCCAATGCCGCTAAAGCTTTACCGCCTTGCGCAAGCTCATGGTGCTGTGCATCCATGAAACGATAACCCAAGGCCTTTAGCATACCTGTACCTGCATCATTGGTAGCACTGCCACCGATACCTAGGATAATATGTTTTGCGCCTTTATCAATCGCATCAAGTAGCATTTCACCCACGCCATAAGTGGTCGTGATACCTGGGTCTCGCTCTGATTGTGTCAGCAGGTGTAAGCCAGCACAGCTTGCCATCTCAATAATAGCGGTTTGATTGGGCAGTAGCACATAGCTTGCCTCAATCGGGCGCATCAAAGGGTCATGTGCAATGATACTTTGCCATTCGCCAGACAGCGTTTCTTTAAGCGCGGCAGCCGTGCCTTCACCACCATCTGCCATTGGGATTTTAATGATGTCAGCCTCTTTAAAAACAGTGGTAAACCCTGTCTCAATGGCATCACACACTTCACTGGCAGTGAGACTTTCTTTAAATGAATCTGGCGCAATAACAATTTTCACGGGGCTTTTCCTAAAGCTATTTTTTGACAGGGTATGACCTAAAGCAGAATAATCGATAATAACCAGATAAACACCATGCTAATGACACCTTGGATACCTGTAGCGACAGTATGTGCTTTATAGGCTTGTGGCACACTCATACGACTAAACTGACTGACAACCCAAAAATAGCTATCGTTGGCATGTGATACGGTCATCGCGTCTGCTCCAATAGTACAATCATCGGAATATCCTTTTTCCCGTAATTTCATGAGTTAACTGAGTTTATCCATCACATCAGCTAACTGTAGCAAATATGTACGAAACAATACCAGAACTTTTGACTGACATACCGTATTATTTCTAGAAATAATTTCAAAGTATTGTGATACTTAATTTAGGACTAAAAAGGACTTTGACACGATGAACCAGCAAATAAAAAATCAGCACGACCTTAAACAGTATGAACAAAATTTTCCTTTAAACCTGCCTAGTAGCACCTATCAGATGCTATGTGAGAGCGAAGCTCAGTTTGGCGATAAGAAAGCCCTTACCTTTGTTTTGAATGCTACGCAGTATCAAAACAGCATAAGCTATAGCTATCGGGAACTATTGGAATATATACGTCAAACGGCCAATATGCTTTATTCATTGGGCGCGGATAAAGATACAGTCATTGCGATTTTATTGCCAAATTTACCCGAAACCCACTTTTGTATCTGGGGCGGCGAGGAAACGGGCATTATTTTTCCGATTAACCCACTGCTTGAACCCTCTGTGATTGCCGGCTTATTAAATGAAGTCAAAGCCACGCTACTCATTACGCTTGCGCCATTACCCAATCAAGATAACAAACCGCAGCTTTGGGACAAGGCGGTCGCGGTTGCCAAGCTTACCCCAAGTTTGCAGCATATCATTGGGGTGACGATGGCTCATCATTTCGCCCATCAACTTAATATAACCTTGCCAGATGCAAGTAAAGAATTTGTACAGAAATTACCAGAGACGGTCACCTATCATGACTTTTACACGGGGATTGCCAACCAGCCCAAAGATAGATTAATTAACCCCCGTACCATTGTGTCTGAGGATCTGTCTTCATTCTTTGGAACCGGTGGTACAACTGGCATGCCCAAAATCGCCATGCGTAATCATAAAAATGAAGTCGCCAATGTCTTACAGGCACGGGCATTGTTTGGTGATGACATGCTAAATCACGGCAATGTCGTGCTGTGCGGACTACCCTTATTTCACGTCAATGCTGTCATGGTTACAGGATTATTACCATTATCGATGGGTGGTGAAATTTTGCTGGTTTCGCCAGAGGGCTATCGCGGCGATGGGGTGATGGCAAATTTTTGGGCGATTATTGCGCATTATCGCGTGAGTTTTTTTAGTGGTGTGCCCACGCTTTTTGCTGGATTATTAAATCTACCAGTTGGCGACCATGATATTGCTAGTTTAAAGCACTGCTTGTGTGGCGCAGCCCCGATGCCGATAGAAGTATTTAAACAATTTGAAAAACAAACAGGGGTACAAATCATTGAAGCGTATGGTATGACGGAAGGTAATTGTGGTAGTTCCGCCAACCCAAGATTTGGGGAGAAGAAAATTGGTTCAATAGGGCTACGTTTCCCGTATCAGCCTATGCAAGTGATGATGCTTGATGATAATGGCAAGTTTGTGCGAGTTGCTAACACAGGCGAGGTGGGCAATATTTGTATTCGCGGCGATAATGTGTTTGTCGGCTATTATTTGGCGCAGCAAAATCAAGCGATTTGGGTCACTGACACGGACAATCAAACTTGGTTTAATTCAGGCGATTTGGGCTATCAAGATGCAGACGGCTACTTTTTCTTAACGGGTAGAAAAAAAGAGTTAATTATCCGTGGGGGACACAACATTGACCCAAAAATGATCGAAGAGGTGGTTTATCAATATGACGGGGTAGCTGGCTGTGCCGCCATTGGTAAGCCTGATAGCTATACAGGCGAGTTACCTGTTTTATTCGTTGCCCCTAAGCCGGGTGTTAGCTTAGATACTGATAAACTCATGCAGTTTTGCCAACAAAACATTGGCGAAAAAGCGGCGATTCCTAAAGCCATCTACTTGATTGATGCATTACCTTTAACCGCCGTGGGTAAAGTATTTAAACCTGCACTAAAACGTCAAGCGACGGTGATGGCTGTCAGTGAATTACTACTACAACATCATATCAAGGCTACCGTCAGCAGCAAAGATGATTCTACTTATGGGTTCATTGTGCTAGTCAAGCTAGAGGGCGATGCGTCACATCAACCACAAGCCAAAACAGTGTTAGACCAATTGGCGATTCATTGGCAGTGGGATGAATAGGTTTTTAAATAATAAAAGCAACCACCTGATTAAGCGATGGTACAAGACGTATTAACCCTTACAGCGTTTTTCGAAAATCACTGGCTGACATATTAAACTGCTGTTGAAAGGCTCTGGAAAAAGATGCTAGATTAAAAAAGCCAGTCGCCATTGAAATGGTGGTCACTGGCATGGTGGTATGTTGGAGTAGATTTTTAGCATGCTCTAATCGTAAATTAAGATAATACTGTTGGGGTGAGACCCCTAGTTGTTTGGCAAACTGCCGCTGTAGTTGTCTTTCAGAGATGCCAACATATTTAGCAATGTCCGCTAGCGTGAGCGGTTCTTCGATATTGGTTTTCATTAACGTGATAGCATCGATGACATGGGCATAGCTATGACTAAGGCTCTTTGGTTTGGGTAAATGCTGGATGCTCGCTGGCTCTCGGATAGCCGTGATGACAAACATGTCTTGAATTTTTTCAACGATTTCTCGCCCAAAGTGCTGTTTTATGATGTGCAGGGTCATATCAAGCGCACATACCCCGCCAGAGCAGGTATAGAGCCGATCACCAATGGTAAAAATATGGTTTAAGAATTTTACATTGCCAAATTGCTCCTGAGCCAGCGTAACATTTTCCCAGTGCAGCGAGGCTGATTGATTGGCTAACAACCCTGCATTCGCCAGCGCTATTGCGCCTGTACAAAGCCCCCCTAACGCAATATCCCGAACGGCTAAACGCTCCACAATCCCCTTTAGCGCGTCTGTCATTAAATTTTCGGCTTCATAGCCACCGCAGATAAACACGAGTTCACAATCAAATAGATGTTTGATTTCAGCGGTATGAGTGACTTATACCCCATTACTGGCACTGGTCTGATGACCTGCAAAACCACTAATAATCCAGCTATATAGTGGCTGACTACTGACATAGTTTGCCATTCGTAACGGCTCGATGACATTGCTAAAAGCCATCATGGTAAAGCCATCAATCAATAAAAAACCAATTTTTTTAATATTCGCTGTCATAAATAAAGTATGAATGGATAAGCCGTGTTGTCGTAATTAGTCACAAAAATGTCGTCTTATGAAAAACTGACTTTTTAAATTTGCGTATGATGAGGGATGTGGAGAGCAAAGATTTTCTTAACATCAACCTAAACCTCGTGAGGCGCAAACAATGAATCAGTCAGTTGAACATATGATAAATAAAGCGGGTAGCCTGAATACTGCACTTAGCATGCCAAGCTTAATCCAAATCAAAAATGGCGAGAAGGTCAAGCCGACTTTTAGCGCCCAAGAATACCAAAACCGCCAACAAAAGCTTAAAGCCTATATGGCAAAAAGCGACATTGATAGCGTGTTATTCACCTCCTATCACAATATCAACTACTATGCAGACTTCTTATATTGCTCATTTGGACGTTTCTATGGTTTGGTCATCGACCAAGACAAAGTTGTGACTATCTCCGCCAATATTGGCGGTGGACAGCCTTGGCGACGTACCATGGGCGATGACAATATCGTCTATACCGACTGGCAACGTGATAACTACTTTAAAGCCGTGGCAAGTCAAATCAAAAATAAAGGCAGAGTAGGGATTGAATACGATCACTTACCCATTGAACGTTTGAAAAAACTACAAGACGCCTTGCCCAATGTCGAATTTGTCGATATCAGCCAAGCTTGTATGAAAATGCGAATGGTGAAATCAGCCGAGGAAATCGCCCTTATCAAGCAAGGCGCACAGGTTTGTGACATTGGTGGGGCAGCGCTCGTCAACGCCGTGCATGAAGGGGTTCCTGAGTATGAGGTAGCGTTAGCCGCTACGCAATCGATGGTACGAGAAATCGGGCAACGCTTTGAGCATGTCGAGCTCATGGATACTTGGACGTGGTTTCAATCAGGTATCAACACCGATGGCGCACACAATCCTGTGACCAATCGCAAAGTGCAGCGCAATGATATTTTAAGCTTAAACTGTTTTTCGATGATTGCAGGCTACTATGTGGCGCTAGAGCGTACGCTGTATTTTGGTGAACCTGATGCAGCCACGCTCAACTATTGGGAAATTAACTGCAAAGTGCATGAAGAAGGCATAAAACTCATCAAACCTGGCGTTCGTTGCTGTGATATCGCCTTAGAGCTCAACAAAATCTATGCCGAATATGGCATTTTAGACCGCCGCACCTTTGGGTATGGGCACTCATTTGGCGTGTTGTCACACTATTATGGTCGTGAAGCAGGGTTAGAACTGCGTGAAGACATTGATACGGTACTTGAGCCAAATATGGTCATCTCAATGGAACCGATGATTATGATTCCAGAAGGTATGGCAGGGGCAGGCGGTTATCGTGAACATGATATTTTGGTTTTAACTGAAACAGGCGCTGACAATATCACAGGCTTCGCCTATGGTCCCGCGCATAACATTATCAGTTAGCTTACTTTAGCATGACTTACTACCAACCAAGGGGAAACTAAATGACAACTTTTGCACTTTCAGCCACTGCCGTAGCAATGCAACAACCAGCTGCCGAGCCGTATGTTAAAGATCCTGTGTTACTCAAAAAAGCCGCCAAAGCCAGTTTTATTGGTAACTTTGTTGAGTGGTTTGATTACGCATCGTATGGCTATTTTGCCACTGTCATCGCTAGCGTATTTTTTGCTAAAACCGATGCAACCGTCGCATTGATGTCAACTTATGCAATTTTTGCGCTATCCTTTATTGTCCGTCCGTTTGGGGGTATTTTTTGGGGACATATTGGCGATAAATACGGTCGAAAAGCGGCTTTATCTTGGTCGATTTTGATTATGTCGGGTGCTACTTTCTTAATCGGATTGTTGCCAAGTTATGCCACCGTGGGCATCTTAGCGCCTGTGTTGTTGTTATTGTTGCGCATGATTCAAGGTTTTTCAGCCTCAGGAGAGTATGCAGGGGCATCAGCATTTATGGCAGAGTATGCACCGCCCGACAAAAAAGGGTTTTATACCAGTATCGTACCTGCCAGTACAGCCGCCGGTCTATTATTAGGTTCGCTGATTGCGGCAGCTATGACCGCCTTTATGGATGCTGACTTTGTACAAACTTGGGGCTGGCGTATTCCGTTTTTATTGGCTGCACCACTGGGTCTAGTGGGTCGATATATGCGGTTGAATCTTGAAAAAACCCCGGCTTTTAAGGCGTTTGAAGAAAGCACCATTGAAAAACCGGTGCCAATCAAAAATTTGTTTGCCAACCATAAAAAAACCTTGTGTATTGCCTTTATGTTATGTAGTTTGAATGCGGTGGCTTTTTACTTAATTCTAAGCTATATGCCGACTTATTTATCGACCCACATGCACATCAATGAAACGCAGTCGCTGCTAGCTGCCTCCATTTCATTAGTCGCTTATATCGGTATGATTTTCACCATGGGTAAACTGTCAGACAAATACGGTCGCAAAACCATGCTGATCATCGCATCTGTATTGTTTATCGCGTTGACAGTGCCTTTGTTTCATATGCTAAGCCTGGGTGGGTTTTTAACCATTGTGTTGATTCAACTGCTGTTCTCGCTCTTATTATCCGTCAATGACGGTACACTACCGGCGTTTTTAAGCGAGATTTTCCCAGTCGAGGTACGTTATTCAGGTTTTGCTTTCACCTTTAACTCAGCCAATGCCCTGCTCGGCGGCACAACGCCATTGATGGCAACTTGGTTAATGAGCAAAACAGGCAGTCAAATCGCGCCAGCTTGGTTATTGGTGATAGCAAGCGTAATCGCGCTGGTAGCAACGGTGATGTATAAAAAATCCGATAGTGTGTCTATTTTAGAAAAAGGTTAGAAAGACGTTAAAAAGACGTTAGAAAAATAATTGATTAACCACGGTTATCAATAACCCCATGAAGTTAATTTAAGTTTTTTCCCAAAGTGGTTTTAGCCAACCTTGTTTGCTAGAATCACTTTTTTTATCCCCCGTTTTTTTAGGAATTGCCAGTGACTCGTAAACCCGCTTTCGCTACCAACCAATCCGCTAACACGCGCAATCATGCGACGATGGGTGGCTTGCAAGTCATTGTGGCGGCTATCTGTTGGGGCACACTGGGTATCTTTACCACCTATCTACATCAACTGGGTTTTGATAGTGTGCAAATTGCCATTTTAAGAGTGGTGACGGCTGCTATGATGCTACTGATGTTATTACCATCGTTGTGGACGTCTATTAGGCAGTTGTCATTTGGCGAGATATTACAGTTGAGCTTGCAATCGTTGATTGGCGTGTTAGGCATGACGGTTTGCTATTTTATCGCGGTCAATTTTGTGGGGGCGGGCATTGCGGTATCGCTACTATATACGGCGCCGATTTTTAGTTTGGTACTGGCATTTTTTTTATTAAAAGAACCGATAACAAAAAAATCATTTACCTTAGCTTGCATCGCGGTATTGGGCGTGGCACTGACAACGCTCAGTGAGAACTTTACATTGAGTTGGGGGATTGTGTTTGGTCTATTGTCTGGGGTGTGCTATTCACTGTATGGCATTTTAGGAAAAAAAGCCTTACACAAACACTATCCGCCGACCTTGGTGTTTTTTAGTTCGGTGGTGATTAGTGCGATAGCTTTATTATTCCTACCGATGACCTATCAAACCTATGCCAAAGCCTTCACCATGCCTGCTATCACTTGGTTGTGGGTGATGGGGCTAAGCCTAGTGGGTACCGTCATTCCGTTTTTCTTGTATATGTCAGCTCTGCACAAACTCCCTGCAACCAAAGCCTCGGTATTCACCGTGTTTGAGCCGTTTACTGCGATTGTATTGTCGATCGTATTACTGCACCAATCGCTCAATGGCATGCAGTACTCAGGGATGGTATTAATTCTTTTAGCCACCCTCCTAAACTCTATCAAATTGCCAATGCAGCGTCATCGGCAACTGACAGAAGTCGATGCTCAAGTCTAATAACAGCCCAAACCGTGTAAACATCCCTGATTTGGGCTTTACCATGTCGTTATCAATGCTGGTATCAAGGCTCACTGCACAAATGTGGCATAGCCCTTGCATTCTATAAAAACATATATTTTTCATATAGTTAGATAGATATGGCTTGGCACTCAGTCCTTACCTTAGCTTTTGACACCCAACATGCGGGTGAGCATGCTCGTACCAATTTGGTACAACGCCACCACCAAGGCGCCTTGCGGGTACAAAAAGCCTTGTATCCTGAAAGCGGTGAACAGCAAGGTATTTGTCATGTCATCATGCTGTACCCGCCCGCGGGCATTGCCTTAGGCGATAAACTCGATATTGACATTGGCGTAAAACATCACGCCCACGCTGTGATTACCACGCCAGGGGCAAATAAATGGTACGGCAATTTACCAAGTTACACCGCTAACAAGCAAACCGATGACAGTCCGGCAACCAAAAAAACTCAAAAAAGCCAAGAAACCCAAGAAAATTCAAATAGTTATGCTGTTCAAAATGTCACGGTGTATCTGCAAGACGACAGCCGTTTTGAATGGCTACCGCAAGAAAACTGTTTTTATAACGCAAGTTTTGCCCATGCCACCAATCAGTTTTTTATTAGCCCAGCTGCCAGTGTTATCGCTTGGGAAATTAACCTATTAGGGCGAGAGCATCATGGCGAGCGCTACAGTACAGGCGAGATGCGGTTATCAAATCTATTTTGGCGCGTGGATGAGCAGCCCAAATTGCTGCTTGCTGATACCTTACATCACTGTGCCGAACACGATTGGTTTGGCTCACCCGTGGGTCTAAATAACCACAGTGTCTTTGCTAGCTTATGGGTTGTGCCCAGCGTTGATGCGCAAAAACAGCTGATTGACTGGGTCAAGCAATTACGATTATTTATCGACCACCATAGCTTGCCTGTCTCTTGCACCCAAACAGGGGAGGTGATGATTATTCGCTATTTGGGGGATGATGTCCGCCAATGTTTTGATAGTTTTGGTGCAGTTCGTGGTGAGATTCGCACTTTAATGTGGCAACAAGCCAGTCATTTGCCCCGAATTTGGGCAACCTAGTGGCAGTGAAGGTCTAATTTTTAACACTAAAAAACAATTGGAGTAACCCATGCATTTAACCCCCGCCGAAAAAGATAAATTACTTATTTTTACCGCAGGACTGGTTGCCGAACGCCGCAAACAACGTGGCTTAAAACTTAACTATCCAGAAGCAATAGCCTATATCAGTATGTTGGTACTCGAAGGGGCAAGAGAGGGCAAGACAGTGGCACAGTTAATGGGCGAAGGTAGCACGTGGCTTAGGGTTGAGGATGTGATGGATGGCATCGCCGAGATGATTGACGATGTGCAAGTGGAAGCCACCTTTCCCGATGGTACCAAACTGGTGACCATTCACCAACCGATTGTGTAATTTAAGACTATAAGGGGTAAACCATGAAAGTTGGCGAATATAAGCTAAAAGACCAAGCCATTATCCTTAATGAAGGGCGAGCCGTCCAAACTATTTTGGTCAAAAACACCGGCGACAGACCGATTCAAATCGGCTCTCACTACCATTTTGCCGAAGCCAATGACGCACTGGCGTTTGACCGTGACAAGGCGCTTGGGTTTCGCTTAAATATCTTATCGGGTACGGCAGTGCGCTTTGAGCCCGGGCAAGCGCGATCAGTTGAACTGGTCGAGTTTGGTGGCAATAAGGCGATTTTTGGGTTTGCTGGGCGGGTGATGGGGCAAGCCACCTCGTCTGTTGATACCGCAAGTTTGCCAAAATCACAAAAAACCGTACCCCGCCAAATGTATGCCGAGCATTTTGGCTTAACCGTGGGGGATAAACTGCGTCTTGCTGATACCGAGCTGTGGCTGGAAGTGGAAAAAGACTTTACCAGCTATGGTGAAGAGGTCAAATTTGGTGGTGGCAAAGTGATTCGTGACGGCATGGGGCAAGGGCAGCGCCCTTTTGCCGAAGTGGCTGATACCGTGATTACCAACGCGCTTATTTTAGATTATACCGGGATTTATAAAGCCGATGTGGCGATTAAAGACAGCAGAATTTGGGCGATTGGCAAGGCGGGCAACCCCGATATTCAATCCAATGTCACCATCGCTATTGGCGCAAGCACCGAGATTATTGCAGGTGAAGGCAAAATTTTGACCGCGGGCGGGATTGATACCCATATTCACTTTATCGCGCCACAGCAGGCGGAAGTTGCCTTGAT
Source organism: Faucicola osloensis (assembly GCA_019353055.1). Taxonomy (GTDB): domain Bacteria; phylum Pseudomonadota; class Gammaproteobacteria; order Pseudomonadales; family Moraxellaceae; genus Faucicola; species Faucicola osloensis_C. The sequence goes on along the minus strand of JABAHL010000003.1, from coordinate 198,114 downwards.
GTCTGGGGTAACCACCATGATTGGCGGTGGTTCAGGGCCTGCCCAAGGCACGCTTGCCACCACCTGCACCAACGGCAAATACCATATCGAGACCATGCTCAAAGCCCTTGATGACATGCCCATGAACATTGGGCTACTGGGCAAAGGCAATGTCAGCTTGCCGCAGCCGATTATCGAGCAAATCGAAGCAGGTGTGGTCGGGCTAAAACTGCATGAAGACTGGGGCACCACGCCGCAAGCGATTGACAACTGCTTGAGCGTTGCCGAAGAGTATGATGTGCAAGTGGCGATTCATACCGATACGCTCAACGAAAGTGGCTATCTAGAAAGCACGCTAAATGCCTTTAAAGACCGCTGTATTCACACCTTTCACACCGAAGGCGCAGGCGGCGGGCACGCCCCTGATATTTTGCGGGCGATTGGCGAGCCACATGTGTTGCCGTCTTCGACCAACCCCACGCGTCCGTTTACCATCAACACCATTGATGAGCATCTCGACATGCTGATGGTCTGTCACCATTTGAGTCCTGCAATTGCCGAAGATATCGCCTTTGCTGAGAGCCGTATCCGCCAAGAAACCATCGCCGCTGAAGATATTTTGCACGATTTGGGCGCAATCTCCATGATGAGTAGCGACTCGCAAGCGATGGGACGGGTGGGCGAGGTGATTATCCGCACTTGGCAAACGGCGGATAAAATGAAGCGCCAACGCGGATTTTTAGCACCCGATGTATCTAGCCACAGCGAGCAAGGTATCACGCTCACCGATGTGGATGACATCAAGAGCAACGACAATTTTCGCATCAAACGCTATATCGCCAAATACACCATCAATCCCGCCATTACCCACGGTATTGCCGAGGAAGTCGGTTCGGTAGAAGTCGGTAAATGGGCGGATTTGGTGCTATGGTCGCCCAAATTCTTTGGGGTGAAACCTGACACGATTTTAAAAGGTGGTAGCATCGCCGCTTACCCGATGGGTGATATCAATGCCTCCATTCCAACCCCGCAGCCGGTGCATTATCGTCCGATGTTCGCAAGCCTTGGCAAAGCCACCCACCAAACCAGTATCACCTTTGTATCCAAAATCGCCTTTGACAACGATATCCAACACAAACTTGGCTTGCAAAAAGTGATTCGCCCTGTACAGGGTATTCGTAACATTCGCAAAAAAGATATGCGGTTTAATAGCTATTGCCCCGAGATGTCGATCAACCCAGAAACCTATGAAGTGCGGGCGGATGGTCAGCTTCTCACTTGTGAGCCGTCAGCTGTGTTGCCAATGGCACAGCGGTATTTTCTATTTTAACCATTTGAATGTAGGGGCGTATCGCATATTCCCAATGCAAAGATGTCAAATTTATGTCCTAACTGTTCACATCAACTTTATGGGTATGAAAAGTGCGTGCATGAATTAAAAAATGGTCGTTGTCAAAAATGCGGTTGGAATGGCAACATTTCTGAATATCTAGAGAAATTAGAAAAGAGTAACAATGGAAATTTATAACAAGCGAATCAATCCATCAGATTTAACCCAAAATCAGATTGAAAAATTAAAGCATCAAAAAGAAAAAGGAAATTATCTACAAATCGACTTCGACACCCGTCAGCGGTCACGCTTTCGTGCCACCCTGCAAAATGGTGAAGCGGTCGGTATCGACCTGCCACGCACAGGTACGCTCAAAGACGGTGACGTGGTACAAAATGCGTCAGGCGACATCATACAAATCTTTGCCAAACCGCAAACCCTCACCAAAGTCACCGCCGACAATGCCTTTGAACTGATGCGCGGGGCGTATCATTTGGGCAACCGTCATGTGCCTTTGATGTTGGTTCAGCATGATAATGATTACGCCCTGTACTTTGAGCCCGATTATGTGCTTGCCGATATGCTGGTGAAATTAGGCTTAATCGTGAGCGAAGTGGCACACGCTTTTGAACCCGAAACAGGGGCATATGGGCATGGCGGGCATTCACATGGGCATGATAATCGGTTAAGCCATGCCGATACGCAAAGTGCAATCGTCGGCGATTTAACCAAAGCCACGTTTTTTTCATGAAAACAATGACAACAACGTCGCACCTCACACAGACGACGCCGCCACAACAATTGCTTAAGCTGATGATGCTCGCGTCGAGCAATTTGCCGATTGGCAGTTATACCTATTCCCAAGGCGTGGAGTCTGCTATTGAGCAAGGTTTTATTCATGATGAAGCCAGTAGTTTGGCGTTTTTGCAGGCTTATCAACAAGAGGTTTTACTCAATTTTGAACTGCCGCTGATGGCAAGTATGATGCAGCTATCAGCGCAAACAACTCACCACAGCTTGGTGGATAGTCTAGCCAATTTTTATGGGGCAAGCCGTGATAGCCATGAGTTTTTATTAGAGAGTCAACAATTGGCGCAGGCATTTTGTGCCTGGCTTGATGGCGTTCTCGACCTTGCGATGCCACAAGATTGGATAGCGCAAGGCTATTTACCGTTATTCGCTCGCTTGGCGTATTTTTGGCAACTGCCGATAGCCGATAGCCTGACGACCTATGCGTTTGCTCAAATGGAAAATCTGACCTTGGCGATTGTCAAAACCTTACCGTTGGGACAAATGGCAGGGCAGCGTATTATTTGGCAATTGGGGCAAGCGATGGATGAACCGATTGCCAAGCTTTGCCAAACGCAAGCCAGCAAAGTCAAAACGGCATTGACAGCCATCCATCATCCGCAAGCGGTTGTGGCTAAGCTACAAGACATTGCGCCACAATTTTTACAGGCACAGCAGCATGCCCAAACATTACTGATTTTAATCAACCACTTGCAACTATCAGCGTCTGTACCGTCGTTGGCAGAATTATCCTGTCATCATGAACAACAATATAGTCGTCTGTTTCGTTCCTAAAACCGCTGTCTTTAACAACCCGTCTTTAACATCAATCACAAGGAAACCCCATGACTGGCTTTACCCAAAAAACCCCAACCCAAGAGCCTCGCTTATCCCCGTTACGCCTTGGCATTGGCGGGCCTGTTGGCTCTGGCAAAACCGCTTTGACCTTAAGTCTGTGCCGTCGTCTCAAAGACGTGTACAACATGGCGGTGATTACCAACGATATTTATACCAAAGAAGATTCGGAGTTTTTGACCCGCCACGATGCCATGCCCGCTGAGCGGATTATAGGCGTGGAAACGGGCGGCTGTCCGCACACAGCGATTCGTGAAGATGCGTCGATTAATCTTAATGCCGTGGCTACCTTGCAAAATCGGTTTGACGGTCTTGAGCTGATTATTATTGAGTCGGGCGGTGATAACTTGGCGGCGACCTTTAGCCCAGAGTTGTCGGATTTGACCATTTATGTGATTGATGTGAGTGCAGGCGACAAAATCCCCCGCAAAGGTGGACCTGGGATTACCAAATCAGATTTGCTGATTATCAATAAAACCGACCTTGCGCCACTTGTGGGCGCGGATTTGTCGATTATGGACAAAGACGCCAAAAAAATGCGCGGCGATAAGCCATTTGTGTTTAGCAACATGAAAACTCAAGACGGTTTGGATGACATTATCAAATTTATCCAACAACAGGGCATGCTAAGAGCGCTAGAGATTCCGTCACAGCCGGTACAACATTTACCAAGCTCAAGCGAAAATATGTAAAAAATGCGATAACATCAAGGAGACATAATGAAAACTTTAACCCAAAAAACAACCCAAAAAACGATGTTGGCAACCGCGCTTGTTAGCCTTTCAAGTGTAGCAGTGGCGCATGTCGGTCATGGTTTAACCCTTCATGCAGGTGCAAGTTCGGTGGATTTAATGGCTGCCGTTACCGCAGGGCTCATGCATCCTATCTCAGGTCTTGACCACGTGGTGCTTGCAGTTGGCATGGGCATGGTGTTTGCCCGTCACAAAAAACTGGGTTTAGGCTTATTGGTGACGAGCTTACTGTTAGGCTTTGCTTTGGTGCAACTATCTCATGTGGCGATTGGCTCATCGATTATTGAAGGTGCGATTTTGCTATCGGTGGTGTTGACAGCGGTCGCAGTTTTGGCGCAGCGCACCAAGATAGCACAAGCCAATCAAAAAAGATTTTCGCTTATGATGGCGATCAGCTTATTTGGTTTGACGCTATTTCATGGGATGGCGCATGCCGTGGAGATGCCAGTCAGTAGCGTGAGTCAAGGCTTTGGTTTAGGCATGATAACCGCGATGTCCGCCTTGTTTGCTGTGGGTGCAGGGGTGATGAATTGGGTAAAAGCACAATCCCATGCGCATCCCAAGCTGTCTTGGCTACCTTCAATCATGGCGGCATTGGGTATGGCACTGGTATTGGCTAACTAGCGATTAACAACATTTTTGATAAAAAGTGCAAGCTGTCTGGCTTGCACTTTTTTTATGCAACAAAGTGGGTAATGTCGTAAAGACACTGACGATAAAGCGTTATTTAGCGTCAATCAATGCTAGGTGAATGCTAGAGCAATGCCATAGGAATGCTAGAGCAATGCCAGATGAATGGTAATAGTGCAAAAAGCCATTCCAGTTCATCAGATTGGTGAAATCGCTAAGGTCGCCAAAGTTTGCCCATTTTTTACCAAGGAACATCATTCATGCAATACGCGATTGTTTAAAATAACTGTTTTTAACTATACCAATGCAAACCTTTGATTTAATTGATAAAATTTTCAAAAATAGCTTTTAACATGCAGATTGGCACACTAATTGAATTATCACTATAGTCAGTTAAGACAACCAGCAACCGATAGCCAAAGCCTATCCGTTACGCTCTACCTTAAAACGGCAATCCATCTATTTTAGGAGTGACACATGTTAGACAAAAAAACCACCGAGCTAACCACGACTGAGCGCCAATTAAGCCGTCGTGCATTTGGCAGATCCTTGGTTGCCCTAGCGGTAACGGGCAGTATGATGTTGACAGGTTGTTCAAAACCGCAATCATCAAGTGACGCCAAACCGGCCAGTGGCACGTCAACCACTGCTGCCACCGGTAGTGCACCTGCCCCTAGCAATGGCGAGACCATCAAAGTGGGTATCTTGCATTCACTCTCAGGTACCATGGCAATTTCTGAAACATCGCTCAAAGACACCGCGTTGATGGCGATTGACGAAATCAATGCCAAAGGTGGGGTGATGGGCAAAAAGCTTGAGCCTGTGGTTGTCGACCCTGCCTCAGACTGGCCATTGTTCGCCGAAAAAACGCGCCAGCTACTGACACAAGACAAAGTCGCGGTTATCTTTGGTTGCTGGACATCGGTTTCTCGTAAATCCGTGTTGCCTGTGGTTGAAGAATTAAACGGCTTATTATTCTACCCTGTGCAGTACGAAGGACAAGAGCAGTCCAAAAACATCTTTTATACTGGCGCCGCGCCCAACCAACAAGCCATTCCTGCGGTTGAGTACTTGATGTCACCAGAAGGCGGCGGTGCCAAACGCTTTGTGCTATTGGGTACTGACTATGTGTATCCCCGTACCACCAATAAGATTTTACGGGCGTTTTTAAAGTCTAAAGGCGTGGCAGATAGCGACATCATGGAAGAATATACCCCATTTGGCTTTAACAACTACCAAACCATCGTGGGTAATATCAAAAAATTCTCAGCGGGTAAAAAGACCGCAGTTATCTCCACCATCAATGGTGACTCAAACGTCCCCTTCTACCGTGAGCTTGGTAACCAAGGCATCAAAGCGGCGGATATTCCTGTGATGGCGTTTTCTGTGGGTGAAGAAGAACTTCGTGGTATCGACACCACCCCATTAGTCGGACACTTGGCAGCATGGAACTACTTTGAATCGGTCAAAAACCCTGTAAACATCAAGTTTGTGAATGCTTATAAAAAATACGCCATTGACCACAAACTGCCAAATGCCGATAAAGTAGTGACCAATGACCCAATGGAAGCCACTTATGTGGGTATCAATATGTGGAAGCAAGCGGTTGAAAAAGCGGGTTCCACCGACGTGGATAAAGTCCGCGCTGCCATGGCAGGTCAAAGCTTTGCCGCGCCATCGGGCTACACGCTAACCATGGATGCCGAAAATCACCACTTACACAAACCTGTGATGATTGGGCAAATCCGTGCCGATGGTCAGTTTGATGTGGTTTACAAAACCAAAGATGCCATTAAAGCTGAACCTTGGAGTCCTTATATTCCAAAATAAGCATCCCAAAGTAAGTATGACGAAATAAGCCTTTCAAATCAGCTTGAATGAAGTTAACAATCGATGTTGTGACAGCCATACCGCGCATCAATACCCCAGCTGGTATGGCTTATTTTTTTGCCAAAATTTTACGATTTCACCTTTTATTGATTTAAACATTGATCCGTCACACCACCAAACAGATGGACTAATCATAAAGACTAATCCTACAAACTAAGGAGCGACCATCATGCTCAATGGTAATCATTCTCTCGGGCAGTTTTTGCAAAAAAGTAAAAAAATTGTGCTCGGCATGTCGCTAGCGACCACGATGGGCATTGCGTTGCCAAGCGTGAGTAATGCACAAGCAAGTACCGGTTCGGCAACTACGATGACCAGTACAGTAACCACAGCAGTCCCAACTACCGCAACCACAAACAACGTAACCGCAAGCACCATAGCCAGCGCCGGCGATGATATTCAAAAATTCGTATCCGCCGATTTTGCGGGGCGTCAAGCCATGCTCAACAACTGGACAGGCACCAGCCAATCCTATGACAAACTGGTCGAGCTGATTAACAAAGACGAGCTGTACCGTGATGATGCCGGCAATGTCTATACCCTAGAAAACACCGACCAACTCTACCGCTATCCTGCGCATACTTTGGTAAGCAATTGGCCAAGCGACCTAAACCAAGTCACACTCAATAACGCGCTGCGTTCGGCGTTGACCCTAGGGCAAACCAAAGCCAAACTCAAATCTGACGATGCCAGCGAGCGCCTTAAAGCGGTGGATATCCTAGCCGACAATATCGCCACGCTCGATAAAAAAACCGTTGCCGATATTTATGCCAATGAAAAAGACAGTACGGTAAAAGCAGCATTGGCGCAACTGCAAGCGCGTATGGATTTACAATCGGGCGATGAGATGACCCAGATTGCAGCATTAAAAACCTTGGCGTCCAGTAACAGCCCCGATGTGTTAGCCGATATCGAAGCGATGGCAAAACAAACCAGCCATTCCCCTGAGCTCAAACAAACCTTACAAACAACCCAAGACAAAGTCAAATCACGTATCAAAGCCAGTGAGTGGACAGGACACGTGTTTTCTGGCTTTAGCACCGCCAGTATTTTGTTGTTGGCGGCGTTGGGACTTGCCATTACTTACGGTCTATTGGGTGTCATTAACATGGCGCATGGTGAGCTCATTATGATTGGTGCCTATACCACCTATGTGGTGCAAAGTTTTTTTAAAAGCCATTTGGCAGGCTATGTCGATTGGTACATGCTTGCCGCGATTCCGCTGGCGTTTTTGGTGAGTGCGGTCATTGGCATGATTATTGAGCGGGTGGTGATACGTCCGCTATATGGCAGACAGCTAGAAACCTTGCTTGCCACGTTTGGGGTGAGTTTGATTCTGATGCAGTTAGTTCGCATGATTTTTGGGGCGCAAAACGTCGAAGTCTCCAATATTTCATGGCTAAGCGGTGCTGTCGCCTTGACCCCAAGCTTGATGTTGCCATACAACCGTATTGCGATTATCGGTTTTACTATTATCGTATTGTTATTACTGGTGTTTTTACTCAAATACACCCGTTTTGGTCTGTTTGTACGTGCCGTGACCCAAAACCGGCAAATGGCGCGTGCGGTGGGTATTCGCTCGGCGCGTGTCGATATGATGGCGTTTGGGCTCGGCTCTGGCTTGGCAGGTTTGGCAGGCTGTGCTTTGGCGCAAGTGGGCAACGTCGGTCCTGATTTGGGGCAAAACTACATCATCGATGCTTTCTTGGTGGTGGTGGTCGGCGGTGTCGGTCAAATTTGGGGGGCAGTACTGGCCGCCTTGGGTTTAGGCGTGAGTGGCACCGTGCTTGAGATTGGCATGGGTGCGGTGATTGCCAAAATCATTTTGTTGGTGCTGGTAGTACTATTTATCCAAAAACGCCCACAAGGTCTGTTTGCCCTTAAAGGTCGCTTTGTCGAGTAATCATTGGAGAGTGAAAGAATGCGTATTTTACAATTATTTGCAGATAAACCAGTGAGTCGCTTGGCAATTATGGGCTGTTTTGCGGTGTTGATGGTATTGCCTTGGTTGCATTTGCTGCCTACTGATTCGGCGCTGCATTTATCCGCTTATTGGGTCACTTTGATTGGCAAAATCATGTGTCTGGCGATGGTTGCTTTGGCACTGGATTTGGTATGGGGCTATGCGGGGATTTTGAGCCTTGGGCATGGCTTGTACTTTGCCCTTGGCGGGTATGCAATGGGTATGTATCTGATGCGCCAAGCATCAGGCAACAGCTTGCCCGAGTTTATGCGGTTTTTGAGCTGGGATAAAATGCCTTGGTTTTGGGCAGGCACAGACAACTTTGCTTGGGCGGCGATATTGGTCGTGCTGGTGCCGGCATTGGTGGCTTTTATATTTGGGTTTTTTGCCTTTCGCTCAAAAATCAAAGACGTGTATTTCTCGATTATTACCCAAGCCATGGTGTTTGCCGCATCACTCCTATTTTTCCGTAACGAAACTGGGTTTGGCGGTAACAACGGGTTTACTGGGTTTAAAACCATCTTGGGCATGGACATCGCTGCTCCCATGACGCGCACCTTGCTATGTTTTGCCACAGCATTCGTGCTGATGCTTGCCTACCTTGGCTTACGTTATTTGATGCACAAGCCGTATGGTCGCGTATTGGGTGCCGTGCGTGATAGCGAAAACCGTTTGCAATACCTTGGCTACCGTACCCTATGGTACAAGCTATCTGCGTGGGTGTTATCGGCGATTATCGCAGGGATTGCTGGCGCGTTGTATGTGCCACAAGTGGGCATTATCAACCCCAGTGAGATGAACCCTGTCAACTCGATTGAAATGGCGGTCTGGGTCGCCACAGGTGGACGCGGCACGCTGATTGGGGCGATATTGGGCGCAGGTGTGGTCAATGCGGTGAAAACTTACTTTACCGTGGCATATCCCGAAGCTTGGCTATTGATTTTGGGCGGGTTGTTTGTGGTCGTCACCTTATTTTTACCCAAAGGCATTATTGGTCTATTGGACAACATCACGCATGGCAAAAAAAAGGTCAAGCCAAGCGTAAAAAATATGGAAACAAACAACATAGAAGCAAAAAAAGAATCTTAGGCGGCAGGGGCTTCAGGGGCGGCAGCGGCGTCAGGCTGACCGCCTGCAACCCAGTAGTTAGTTTGATTATACCTGATGACTAATAGCCCATAAACACCTCATTAATAACACATCAAAGAGTCTGTTATGAATACAAACGATAATAATATCAATGACTTTGCTGAGAGTAACTACGGACGGCTAAAGTCACAAGAAGCGGATTTTAGCAAAGGCATTGCCCTATATATGGAAGATGTCAGCGTGTGGTTTGATAAATTTCGCGCCTTAAACAACTTATCCTTGTACATCAAAGAAGGCGAGCTGCGTTGTATTATCGGACCTAACGGTGCGGGTAAAACCACGCTGATGGACGTGATTACCGGTAAAACTCGCCCCACGGAAGGGTCAGTATATTTTGGACAAACCCACAATCTTGCCAGCATGACCACCGAGCAAATTGCCGAAGCTGGCATTGGGCGAAAATTTCAAAAACCCACGGTGTTTGAAAATTTTACCGTCATGGAGAACCTACTGCTTGCCGCACCCAAAGATAAGCGGGTCAAAAAAAGCCTGTTTAGCAAGCTTGACCCAGATGCCCAAAATGCCCTTGAGCAGACTTTAGCGACGATTCGCTTGGGTGAGTTTGTCAATAAACCTGCAGGATTGTTGTCGCACGGGCAAAAACAATGGCTGGAGATTGGGATGCTACTGATGCAGCGCCCCAAGCTGATTTTGCTCGATGAGCCAGTGGCAGGCATGACCGATGCCGAAACCGAACGCACCGCCGAGCTATGTTTGGAGCTCAAAAAAGACCATACCTTGGTGGTGGTTGAGCATGATATGAGCTTTATTGACACTATCAGTGAGCAAGTGACGGTATTGGCACAAGGGGCGATTTTGGCAGAAGGGACGCTTGCTGAAGTACAAGCCAACGACGATGTCATCGAAAAATATCTAGGGCGATAGGGGATAGCGATGTTAGAAGTAAACACAATCAATCAATATTATGGCGGTAGTCATATTCTGCGCGATGTCAGTTTGACCGCGCCTGTGGGTGAGTGTTCTGTGGTACTCGGTCGCAATGGCGTGGGTAAAACAACACTGTTAAAGTGCCTGATGGGGGTTTTACCGATTAAATCGGGTCAAATTTTGCTGGATGGCAAAGACATCAGTAAATTATCGCCCGAAAACCGTGTGCGCGCAGGCATGGCTTATGTGCCACAAGGGCGAGATATTTTTTCAACCTTAACCGTAGAAGAAAATATCTTGATTGGCATGGCAAAGTTTAAAGGCAGCAAAGCCAAAAAAGTCCCGAGCCATTTGTACGAGATTTTTCCTGTGCTCGATGAAATGAGCCAACGTCGGGGCGGTGACTTGTCAGGCGGTCAGCAACAACAATTAGCGATAGCCAGGGCGCTGGCATCTGAGCCACGGGTGCTGATTTTGGACGAGCCGACCGAAGGGATTCAGCCATCGATTATCAAAGATATCGGACGGGTGATTCGTCGCTTGGCTGACCAAGGCGATATGGCGATTATTTTGGTCGAGCAGTTTTATGATTTTGCCGAAGAACTTGCCGACAATTATACGGTTATGGCACGGGGTCAAGTCATTGCCCAAGGCATGGGCGGTGATATGCCAGAAAAAGGTATCAGGGAGCTAGTGGCGATTTAGTAAATAGCCAACGATGCGAGAGTTAACTTTTAGCCAGATGGCTGTCATCTGGCTAAAAATTTGCTGATAAAAATTGATTTATCAAACAATGGGATTATGCCCCATCAACGCTTATATCACTTTGGACTAGTCATGGCTTCAGGTTTGACCCATTCATCAAATTGGGCGTCAGTCAATAAACCCAGTTCAACGGCAACTTGTTTTAAGGTTTTATTTTCTTTATAAGCAGTCTTGGCAATTTTTGCTGCATTTTCATAGCCGACATGGCGATTGAGTGCGGTGACTAACATCAATGAGTTGTGTAGGAAATAATCAATTTTTTCTGTCACAGGCTCGATGCCTACCGCGCAATGGTCATTGAAGCTGTCACAAGTATCGGCAAGTAAGCGAATCGATTGTAGTAGGTTGTAGCCGATGACTGGCATAAACACATTGAGTTCAAAATTACCCGAAGCCCCCGCCATATTGATGGTGACATCGTTACCCATCACTTGCGCGACGACCATCGTCATGGCTTCAGACTGGGTCGGATTGACTTTACCTGGCATGATGGATGAGCCTGGCTCATTTTCAGGGATTTTAAGCTCACCAATCCCACATCTAGGACCTGAAGCCAGCCAGCGCACATCATTGGCAATTTTATTAAGGCTCGCTGCCAAGGTTTTTAGGGCACCTGAGGCAAAAACCTCAGCGTCTCTGGCCGCTAACGCTTCAAATTTATTGGGCGCCGTGACAAACGGCACATCGGTCAACGCAGCTAGCGTTTGCGCGACCTGCTCGGCATAATCGGGGTGAGCGTTTAATCCTGTACCGACTGCAGTACCGCCTAAAGGCAGTTCATACAGACCCTGTAGCGCGGCATCTAGACGAATGAGCGCATGATCTAACTGACTGACATAGCCGCTAAACTCTTGTCCTAGCGTCAAAGGGGTGGCGTCTTGCAGATGGGTACGTCCGATTTTTACAATGCCAGCAAACTGCTCAGATTTGCTTGTTAAGGTGTCACGCAGTTTTTGCACCGCGGGGATAAGCAGATAGACAATCTGACGCGCCGCCGCTACCCGAATCGCGGTGGGAAAGCTGTCATTGGTAGACTGAGCATGATTGACATCGTCATTGGGATGAATCGGCTGATAACTACCTTTGCCTTGACCGGCAAGTTCATTGGCACGGTTGGCAATCACTTCATTCATATTCATGTTTGACTGGGTGCCAGAGCCTGTCTGCCAAACCACCAAAGGAAATTGGTCACGCAGTGCTCCGTTGATGATTTCATCGGCGGCCTGCACGATAAGGTCACGTTTGTCATCACTGATACGCCCTAATTTGGCATTGGTGATGGCGGCGGCTTTTTTGACCAGTGCCATGGCTTCAATCAGCGGCTGTGGTAAGGTTTCGCCACCGATTTTAAAGTTATTGCGGCTACGCTCGGTTTGCGCGCCCCAGTAAGCATCTATAGGGACATTGACGGCGCCCATGGTGTCTTTTTCGCTGCGAAATTGCTGGGTATCGGTTTGGTTGTCGGTTGTCATTATTGTTCTCTTTTTTAGTGAATTTTTTGATTCTGTCATTATCAAAGCGGCTAGTTATCGCCACCTATGCACCAAAGCACAGGATAAAGTTTAACAGAGTTATCGACCATAAAAGTTTGAGAATATGTGTCGTTTGTTATCTTTGTTAAAGTAAGGGGTAAAATGACGGGTGATAACGAAAGATAGTTAACATTTTATTGCGATATGTTGTTGAGCAATCGTTTACTATGAACGAAATTTGCCATAGTCGGTAGATTTTTAGCATTTCGATACGCTTTGGTTTGATATCTAACATTGTATAAAACTTACCGAGCGGGTAGGTAGTAAAAAAATAATTAAAATAGCCATCGTTATCATTATTATCATTAAGAAGCAATTATCATTAAGCAAATTTGACGGTATGAAAAAATCACAACAACTTCCAGATTTTAGTTCGGTCGGCACGCTATGGCGACCGTTTTTGTTTTTCTTGTTGCCTTTACTCCTGACCAACATCTTGCAATCGCTGTCAGGGACGATTAACACTATTTTTGTTGGGCAGATGCTAGGGGTACAGGCGATTGCCGCCGTATCGGTGTTTGCCCCAGTGCTGTTTTTTTTGATGGCATTTATCATCGGTATCGCTTCAGGCTCATCGATTTTGGTAGGGCAGGCTTGGGGTGCCAAAGAGTTGGATTTGGTCAAACGAATTACGGGCAATAGCTTTGCAATTATTTTGATATTAGGGGTAATGATTGCGATTGCGGGCAGCTTGCTCAGTCAGTTTATCATTGTGCAGATGGGTGTCCCTGCTGAGATTCAAGGCTTGGCAAACCGTTATGCCAAATTGATGTTGGCAGGGAGTCCGCTACTGTTTTTATTTATCGCTTATACTTCGTTATTGCGCGGGGTTGGCGATTCGGTGACGCCCCTGTTTGCCGTGGGTATTTCTATTGTGATTGGAGTTGTGGTGACGCCTGCGCTCATTCAAGGTTGGTTTGGGTTACCCAAGCTAGATATCCAAGCCCCTGCGATTGCGACTTTATTGTCACAGTTATTGGTATTGCTGTTTTTGTTTTTTTATACCCGTGCCAAAAATCACCCCTTACAAATTGATACTCAATTACTCAAATATATACGTATCCAACCCGACATCGCGCGTAAAGTGATTCGGCTGGGGTTGCCTACCGCGTTTCAGATGGTCACGGGCGCGATATCTGGCTTGGTGATTATTGGGCTGGTCAATGGCTTTGGTACCAGTGCCACCGCAGCTTATGGCGCAGTCAACCAAGTGTTGAGCTATGTGCAGTTTCCTGCCATGTCGATTGCGATAGCGGCGTCAATTTATGCCTCGCAAGCGATTGGCGCAGGTAAAGCGACTGCCCTAAACTGCGTCACTCGCACCGCCATGATGACCAATTTCATTATTACGGGTGGGTTAATTGTTTTGGCGTATCTTTTTTCCCGTTATTTGATGGCGATGTTTATCACGGTGGAAGGCGTGATTGTACTGGCGCAGCAGTTATTGCATATTGTGTTGTGGAGTTTGCTTTTCTTTAGCAGTGGCATGATTTTTAGTGGCATGATGCGCGCGACTGGGATGGTGTGGCAGCCGATGTTTATCAGTATCGGCACTATCTTATTGGTAGAGATTCCCAGCGCGATTTTACTCAGTCGTCATTTTGGACTGCAGGGCATTTGGTGGGCGTATGTGGCGAATTTTATAGTGATGAGCGTTTTACAAGGTTTGTACTACCAATTTGTTTGGAAGAAAAAAGCGGTCGAGCGATTGGTGTAAGCTTGATTGTTTTTGATAGCGAATTATTCGTCATTGACGAAACGATGGATATCGACGATGGGCTACCATCAAATGGGGTTGTTAAAAATTTTGTCATGGTGGCGACCGCTATCAACCCCATCAATCAAGCCTAATCAATCAGACTCAAGCAATCAAAGTTTTAATAGGCGGGCTATAATCAACGAACTATGCGGGATTTTGCTGAGCAACTGGTATGGGAAATGCAAGCTTTTGGCTATACTGTGGAATAAATCATCTGACAAAAGTAAGCCGTCTTTATGCCGACACCGACTATTGCTCACAACACCCATACGCCAAGCTTAGATAGCGACAGTGAGATGTCGCTGCATCATTATCTGGCAGCAGCAGCGCTTGACATCCCAACCCCAACTGACCATCATGCCTATCTGACTTACAAGCTTGACGTCATCAAAATCCTTGTGCTCAATGCCGCCGAGCCATTGTACCGTAAAGCTTGCGGGCTGCGAGTCAAAGAAATACGTCTACTTAGACTGATTCATGATTACCCAAATATCACCTCAAGCAAACTTAAAGTAAAATTGGTACTGGATAAAACGCTGTTATCCAAATATTTAGCAGGGCTTGAGCAGCGCGGTATGATAGAAAAAATTCCAGATAAACAAGATAACCGTATTCAGCAGCTACGCTTGACGGCGACAGGTGAAGAGGCTTGGCAAACTTGTGAGACGATTGGTCGCGGGCTTGAAGCAAAGTTTTTTCATCAGATGAGCGGTCAGGAATGGGATCAGCTGCATCGTCTGCTTGATAAAGCCTTGAATTCATTAACGGATTGGCACAGCCAAGCCACATCCGATGACTGACAAATCTGTTAGCTACCAAGTCTGATGGATGGCTACCTAATCTGTTAACTACCCAATCTATTGGCTAAGAGGCGTTTTTTTTCCAACCGGGTAAATGATAATTAAACGCCAGCGCGGCAATACGCAGCCCTGTGGTGGTGACGGTACTGATAAACATAATCACCCAAGCGGCAAGCGAGCTGTAAACCGCCAAAATCGCATACACCCAGCCGCCAACCAAGGCACACATGGCATACGGACGATGGTCAAAAAACGCGGTGGGCATCTCACCACAGGCAATATCGCGCATCACCCCGCCAAATACCCCAGTAATAATCCCCATGATGACTGACACCGCCATCGGCATACCGCTTGCCAGTGACGCTTGTACCCCAGAGGCGACAAACAAGCCTAAACCTAACGCATCTGCCAATTGAATCGCCGCAGGGGTGATACGAAACGGGCGGCGGCTATTGACTAGCATCACCACAATACAAAGCGCAAACACCAGCCATAACATTAGCTCTTGGGACACCCAAAAAAACGGTCGCCGCTCTAGCAAAATATCACGCAGCGTGCCACCCCCATACGCCGATAAAAATCCCAGCACCGCTACCCCAAACATATCCATACGTTTGCGCACGCCTGCTAAGATACCTGACAAGGCAAAAGCAATCGTGCCGATGACTTCTACGGCGATTCTGAGTGATTCACCCCAAGGTGCCAAATCAGTTAGCTGCATAGCATAAAAACCAAACAATCATAAAAAATCACATCATACCATACCCACTAAAATTACCGCCTAGCAAAAACCCAAGGTATTTGCATTATCTATGGCAAGGCAATTGAACTATAGCAAAACAATTGACTAGGATTGGTCGATATAAACGGTAGCGCATTATGTCTCAAGAGCGGTATATGCCAGAAACGCTATAACCAAAAGCACGGCATAACCAAAAACGCGGTATAAATCGACAGGGGAGGACACAGTGAAGAACCTGCTAGATGGTTTGATGTGGGTTGATTTTTAACTGAATGTCAGTTGCTATTGCCAATAGCTCACCGGTGAGTCTTCAAGTTCATTTAGAATTTTTCTCAGCCCATCTGACCAGTGTTGGCGGATGCTGGCAAAATATTCATCGTTTTCATCAATGCGATACCCTTGTGGCATCTGTAGGCTGTCATTGTGATAGACCAACACATCAATCGGCATACCGACGGATAAGTTGGAGCGGATGGTCGAATCAAAAGAAATCAGAATGGCTCGCATCGCTGATTTGAGTGATGCGTCATAATTCATGGAACGGTCTAAAATAGGTTTGCCGTATTTACTTTCACCTAACTGGAAAAAAGGCGTATCGGTTGTTGCTCTGATGCAATTGCCTTCAGGGTAGATAAAATAAATTTCGGGGGATTGCCCCTTGATTTGCCCACCCAAGATAAAACTGCTTCTAAACTTGGTATCCGTTTCTTGTGCGATGGTTTGGGCATGGATGGTGGTTTCTCGCAGGCACTCACCCACCAATTGCGCGGCATCATACAGGGTAGGGACGGTATGCAAATTGCGCTCTTGCGCAAGTTTGATGGCGTTATCTAATTTGGTAAATACCGCTTGTGACGTAGCCAAGTTCCCCGCGGTTTGCAGCACCAAAAACCGCTCGCCTTCAATGCCGTATTGATACATTTTGCGAAACATCGATATTTGGTCGACGCCCGCATTGGTGCGAGTATCACTGGCGAAAATCATCCCGTCTTTGAGTCTGATACCCACGCAATAGGTCATGGTTGTTCCTTTTTAGCAAATACTGGTTTAGCAAATATTGGTGAATCAATAGTGATAAATCACTGCTGCGCTGCAAACTGCGCGTTAAGCTGCGGTATGTACTGGGGGCTTGTAGATACCATGACTTGACTATACAGTCGCTCGTCACCGCCCCCTGTTCTCACCCCGCGCACTGGCGCCGCATCGGCATAGTCACGCCCAAAGGCGATGTAGACATGGCAATTGGGGGTAAAATGTTGGTTAGAGATATCAAAGGTGTACCAATTACCCGCAAGCCAGACTTCTGCCCAGGCATGGCTTGCCATATGCGCTTGGGTCGCTTCATAAATATAACCCGATACATAGCGCGCTGCAATGCCTTTATCCCGTAGCAGTGCCAAAAATACATGGGTATGGTCTTGGCACACCCCAGCCGCCATCGCAAACGCTTGCTCTGCTGTAGTGCCGACATGGGTCACGCTTTTGGTATAGGGCATTTTATCGAGCAAGTCTTTTGCCAATGATTTGAGGATAGCTAACTGCGCATCAATGTCCTCACTTTGCAAAAACTGCTCAAGCGCGTCATGGGCAAATTCACGCATGGCTTCAGAGCATTGGGTCAACTTGGTGGGTACGGCAAAAATCTGATACGGCACTTGCTGATTGTCAGGGATAAATAAGGTATCAGCGTTAATTTCTACTTCGCCAAAGGCTTGAATTTGCAAGTTGTTGTGCGGTTCGTGACGGCTTAGGGTGAGCCATTGGTTGCCAAAGCCGTCCGTTTGCATTTGTGCAACTTTAGGCAGCATCACTTGCCAGTTATGGATGGTCTGGTGGGGTAGGGTCATCGGCGTCATGCGGATGTATTGCACACTGCGTAAGGCAAGTTGCTCATAAAAATAATTGGTTTGGTGGCTGATTATAAGTCTCATTGTGCTCTCACTAACTGCTTATTTTTGTCAAAATGATGGTAGTCATCTAATAGATTTGGCTTACACACCTTGCTGTAAAATATTTGAAAACGCGCCCGATAGTGACTGAAAGTCTTTTGGTTGATTAGACTTTAACAGTTGATTGACCAATCGATCCAGCTCACGCCAGCGGGTGTTTTCTGGCAGGGTATTAACAACTTCTTTAAGTTTTTGCACGCACTCACGGCAATCTTTTTTCATCAATATATGACAGTCCAGCGATTCAAAACATTGTCCGAGTTGCCAAAACGTGACCACAATCGGGTTTTCTTGTTGCATTGACGCATTGCACGCATAGAGCTGTAGGCTAGCGGCGCGGTACGCTCCCGTATTGGCTAACCGTTTGATGAGGTTATAGAGTTCAGCCGTATCCTTGCCAATAACGCCTTTCACATCTTGGACATTTTGCTCGATAAAGCCAATGGTTTCAGGCACCTTTTTGTTGGCAAGATAGTCATACAGGGCATCGGCATCGGCTGAAATCGGCAAGCCAAGATTGTGCACGATTGCATCGACGTCTGTTTGGCTGCACTGGTCATTTGACAGCCGTGTAATGATTTGTTCATAGTAGCGTAAGCGCTCACTGTATCGACCTAGCCATACTAAATAGCTCGCTGTTGATAACAGTAAAATTAAGCGATTATGGTTGATATTTTCATACGCCAATAAAGTCGATGATTGCGATTTTCGTTCATGGTTGGTTTGAATGGTGCCCAAATGAGCGGTGCCTTGTTTGCCGCTGAGTTTGCCATTGACGGTATCGACCACCCAAGTGTCTTTTACCCCACCGCCTTGGGATGAGTTGACCACCAATGAGCCTTCGGTCATTGCCACCCGCGTCAATCCGCCTGGCACAATATCGACTGTGCCATCGCCATGTGACAACACAAAAGGGCGCAAATCAATATGGCGCGGTGCGATGCCACTGGCAACCGCGGTTGGATTGGTGGACAGACTAATGGTCGGCTGGGCGATAAACCCTGCTGGGTTATCTAATAAGCGTTTGCGGTAAGCGGCAATTTGCTCTTTGCTTGACGTCGGTCCTATCAGCATCCCATAACCTCCCGAGCCCTGCGTTTCTTTTATCACCAACTCTGGCATATGGTCGAGCACATATGCCAACTCATCGGCATCACTGCATTGATAGGTTTGCACATTGGGTAAAATCGGTTTTTCACCCAAATAATACTCAATTATTTTGGGTACAAACGGATAGAGGCTTTTATCGTCAGCAATCCCTGTGCCTGGGGCGTTGGTTATCACCACATTGCCTGCGCGATACGCACTCATCAGCCCTGACACCCCCAAGATTGAATCGGGTAAAAACGCCAACGGATCCAAAAATGGGTCGTCAATACGGCGATAAATCACATCCACTTGTACTTTGCCGCGTACCCCTTGGATGTAGACATGGTTGTTTTCTACAATCAAATCATAGCCATGCACCAAGGGCACATTCATCTCACGTGCCAAAAACGCATGTTCATAATACGCACTATTAAAACGACCTGGGGTGAGTACCACGATTTGTGGGTCGTATTTGTTGGTGGTGCTTGATAGACACGCCTTTAACCGTTTTGGATAGTCCGCCACCGGCAACACCGATTGAGATTGGTAGAGTTTACTCAGTAGGGTTTGCGACACATTGCGGCTCTCGAGCATATAAGAGACGCCAGAAGGCGTGCGTAAGTTGTCCTCGAGCACACAATATTGTCCGTGCTGGTCGCGAATCAAATCAATGCCGCTGATATGGGCATAGACGGGTTTATCCAAGTTGATACCCAGCATCCACGGCTCGTAGCCACTGTTTTTAAACACAAACTCGCTTGGCACAATGCCTTCTTTGACAATCGTCTGTTCGTGATAAATATCATGGATAAATTGATTGAGCGCGCGGATACGTTGTTGGCAGCCTTGTTCCATCACTTGCCATTCTTGGATGTCAATGATGCGCGGGATGATATCAAAGGGTATCATGCGCTCAATGTTGCTGGCATCGCTATACACAGTGAAGGTCACGCCGCGGCGATAAAAAATATCCGATGCTTGGTTATTCAAACTGATTAACGTGTCTGAATTCATCTCTTGAAGCCAAGCACCCACCTGTTGTGCCGAAGGTCTATATTGCCCATCGGCGAGTTGCAGTTCATCAAATGCTTTGGCAATTGGCATTATTGGCTCCTTATTCATGACGAAAGATGAAATAGTTTTTGCCCCACGATGGCACACATTTTCTTGATAAATTATTCTATAGACAAGCTATTAGATGATTTATCAATTAATTCATCAAGTTTCGTGCCAAAAAAAACAAAGTAAAAAAAGTTAAATAGTTGAAAAATAGATTAAAAATCGCTCAATTTCGCACCAAAATTAATCGAATTATTGAAGTTGGTGCCGTGTAAAACAAACAATCTATGCCATAAGCGCATAAAAATCATGACATGAACCAAATTGATGCAAGAGAAATATTTTGGTGAAACATTAAACGAATATTTTTCTACTAAATTGTTGTTATATTAAAATTATTTTTATTAAAAATTATTGCAATACATCATCAGATAATGCGCATACTAATAGCAATAGTCAATACCCAACTTGTACAATTCAAACAACCCGAACCAGTCGGATATCTGCTTCGTTGATTACTTGACCCTAAAGCTCATGACCTAAAGGATAAAAAAGTTAACAGGCTAATCGTTTTTTACGCTAACCGTTTTTTATTAAATTATCCCCCAAAAAATCAATTAATAAGCGTATTTTTAAATTTAAAAATGCTCGATTCATATAGACCGCATAGATTGATACGCTACTAAATGGCTGCTCAAACAATTTGACCAGTCGTCCTTGCGCAATCTCATCCTCAATCAGCCATTCGGGCAATATCGCAGCGCCCATGCCTGTCAGCGCCATCTGTGCCATCATCACGGTGTTATTACTGCTGTTATAGGGTTTGAGTGTGGTTGCCATGTGCGTATAGTTGGGTAAAATCCCTGGCAGGTTACTGAGCGCCTCTGCAGACGTAGGCGGCTCGTGCTGCGCAAGAAAACGCGGACTTGCGACATAATAAAAATCTATTTTACCGAGCGGTTTGACAATTAAATTATCTTGTGGCGTATTGACTACTCGCAGGGCTAGGTCATAGCCCTCAGCAATCAAATCGGTGAAGCGATTTTCCAAATCAACTGTTAGCGCAATTTTGGGATAATCTTGCTGGAATTTGGCAAGCAGATTGACAAAATAGGGCGTGGCAAACCATACCGGTGCAATGATTCTCAGTTTTCCTTCTGGCAATACACTGCCATCATGTGCCTTGGTTTTTGCCTGCTGCAAAATATCTAGGGCGTGTACCGCTTCTGCGTAGTATTGTTGACCGACTTCAGTAAGGCTCAAATTACGGTTGTTACGATGTAACAGCTTGGCTTGCACATAGGCTTCAAGGTGTTGTAAGTGTTTGCTGGTCATGGCAAGCGATATATCGAGTGCATCAGCGGCTTTGGTAAAACTGCCTTTTTCTACAATGGTGCGAAACACTTGCAAGCTTTTGAGCGTATCCATGCGTATCCTTCAGTGAGTTAATGCTTCCAGTGAATTAACGCTTGAATGCGTCATTTCAATTATCAACTAATAAGAAATAATATATCAATATCTTATGTGTTTTTCTCTTAATAAGATATCAATATAATGGCGTCATCACATATATTCATGACTTTAACTTTAGACTAATAGGACACAACAATGAACAATGTTTCTCGATACCAACCTTATGTACTTGGCTTGCTTCGCATTGCACTGGGCTACACCTTTATGCTACATGGTATGGCAAAATTATTTGGGGTGCCGCATGTGGCGATGTTTGATGGCTTGCAATTGTTTTCGCTGATGGGCTTAGCAGGCGTGTTAGAATTGGTCGGTGGCGTGTTATTGATTTTGGGTTGGTTCACGCGTTCTGTCGCTTTTATTCTGTCAGGTCAAATGGCGGTGGCATACTTTATGATGCACGCGGGCATGGATAATTTTTGGTTGCCACTGCTCAACCAAGGGGAAGCCGCTGTGCTATATAGCTTTGCTTTCTTGTACTTATCTGTCGCAGGCGCGGGTGCTTTCTCCATTGATAATCGCGGACAAACTGTCAGTACTTAGGTAATAAAATTTTAGGTAATAAGAATCTTAGGTGATAACAATAGGAGGTCGCCATGAAGGGTTTAACATTAACCGATGTATTAGGCGCAAGCATTGACGAGCCAACGCTGCCGAGTTTATTTATCTCGCATGGCGCACCGACGATTGCGATCGAAGATACGCCATTTACTCAGGCGCTGCGTCAGCTCGGTGCAGATTTGCCCAAGCCTAGGCTTATCATCATCATGTCGGCACACTGGGAAAGTGGCGAGTGGCTGATCAACGCCAATCCAGCCCCCCGCACTTGGCATGATTTTGGGGGTTTTCCTAAGGCGTTATTTGAAATCCAGTACCCAGCAGCCGGTCATCCAGCTGCTGCGCAAAGTATCGCTAAGCAGCTAACGCAAATGCAAGTGGCGGTTAAAGTGGTCGACAATCAACCATTTGATCATGGTGTCTGGACACCGCTGCTACACATGTACCCCAATGCCGATGTGCCAATCGTGCAGGTGTCGTTGCCACACGGGTTTAGCCCTAGTCAGTTGTATCAGCTTGGGCAGTTGTTTGCGCCGCTACGGCAACAAGGGGTGTTGATTGTGGCATCGGGCAGTATTACTCATAACTTATACAATGTGCGTTTTAACAGTCAACAGATTGAGCCGCAAGCCAAAACCTTTAAATACTGGATAATAGATCAGCTAAAAGCCAATGACAAAACGATGTTTGATTGGCAGACGCATAGCTTGGCGCGCCACAATCACCCAACGCCCGAACATTTACTGCCTGTATTTTTTGCGCGGGGCGCAGGGGATGTGATGTCGGTGGTGCATGAAAGCTTTGCTCACTACAATCTGGGCATGGATATTTATCGGTTTGATTAGTGGATAAAAAAAGGCAAATTAACCGCAGTAAATTTGCCTTATCATCAATTTATTGAAAAAAGAATCTGGCGCAAAAATGTATCGCGCAAGCTTTATAAGGCTTGATAAGAATGTCATTTGTATTGCTTTATTTTTGCACTTTTACCCAATATTGTAGCGGCTGAATAAGTAGCAAAAAAAGCCTCAAAAAAAGCCATTATTCTAGGATAATGGCTTTTTTATGGTGATAAAAAAGTTTTGATAACTACCGCTCAAGGATTAAGTTGAAAATTGTTTACTTGTATGTAAAGGATTGTAGCTCGCCGTCAGCAACCCTGCTATCAATCCTCAATATCTGCTAAAATAACACAGATAATTTTAAACTACTGATAATCAATTATGGGTTTATTTCGTTTTTTTGAAAATCGTCTGGAAGTCTATCCAGAAGACAATTACAACTTACCGACGGATAATTTTTTGAAGTTTCTGTGGGCGTGTACCAAGGGTCTGCGCGGTTGGATTTTTGCCTTCATGTTCTTGACAGGCTTGATAGGCGTGTATGAGTCGCTACTGTACAAGTGGATTGGCGATATCGTCAACTGGCTGGGTGCTTATACGCCCGCTAATCTGTGGACAGAAAAAGGCGATAGTTTGCTAATGATGGCGGCCGTGTTGGTGGTCAGCCCGATTTTGGTTGGGTTAAGCTCGCTGATTCATTTTCAGACTTTGCAAGGTGTGTTCCCGATGCAGATGCGTTGGCGTTTTCACCGTCAAATGCTCGGTCAATCCATGCAGTTTTATCAAGACGAGTTTTCCGGTCGGGTGTCTGCCAAGGTGATGCAAACCGCGCTTGCGGTGCGCGATACCATTATGACCATTGCCGATATGCTGGTGTATGTATTGGTGTATTTTGTCAGTAGTGGCATTATTTTATTTCACCTGGACGGTTGGTTACTCATCCCATTTCTATTATGGATGGTGATGTTCTTTGCCACTGTGGCGTATTTTATCCCCAAGCTTAAAAACTCTGCCAGTCGCCAAGCCGATGCGCGTGCCTTGATGACCGGGCGGATTACGGACGCGTATGCCAATATCACGACCGTAAAATTATTTAGCCACTCTCGCCGTGAGCTGACCTATGCCAAAGATGCAATGAGCCAGTTTTTGGGTACGGTGCATGAGCAAATGCGCTGGGTGTCTCGCCTTGAGCTGGTTAATCATTTGATTAATGTGGTGTTGGTCGGTTCTACGGTAGCCCTCGGCTTGTACCTGTGGTATTACAACGGCCTGAGCGTGGGGGCGATTGCGGCAGCGACTGCGATGGCGATGCGTCTTAACGGCTTGACCCACTGGATAATGTGGCAAACGGCGGCATTGTTTGAGAATATCGGTACCGTGCAGGACGGCATGAAAACCTTGTCAAAACCGCATACCGTGGTAGAT
The DNA here is from genome assembly GCA_019353055.1 of Faucicola osloensis. Lineage (GTDB taxonomy): Bacteria > Pseudomonadota > Gammaproteobacteria > Pseudomonadales > Moraxellaceae > Faucicola > Faucicola osloensis_C. The sequence goes on along the minus strand of JABAHL010000003.1, from coordinate 173,899 downwards.
AAGCCCAACGCTAGGGATTTAATCATCACGCAAGGCGAAATCAACTTTAGCCATGTCGATTTTAATTATGGTCGCAGTGGCAATAAAACCAATGACGCCGATGCCAAGCAAAAACTACTTGATGACTTTAACCTTGAGATTAAAGCAGGTGAAAAAATCGGTCTAGTGGGACGCTCTGGGGCAGGTAAATCAACCTTGGTGAATTTGCTACTGCGTTTCTATGATGTCGATGGTGGCGCGATTTTGATTGATAATCAAAATATCAGCGATGTCACCCAAGAGAGCTTACGCCAACAAATCGGCATGGTCACCCAAGATACCTCACTACTGCACCGCACCGTGCGAGAAAATATTGCCTATGGTCGCCCAGATGCCACCGATGAAGAAATCATCAGCGCCGCCAAACAAGCGCATGCGTGGGAGTTTATCCAACATTTAAGTGACGCCAAAGGCAATGTCGGCTTGGATACCCAAGTCGGTGAACGAGGGGTCAAACTCTCGGGCGGACAACGCCAGCGCATTGCCATCGCCCGTGTGATGCTCAAAAATGCCCCGATTTTGCTGCTCGATGAAGCGACTTCAGCACTCGATAGCGAAGTGGAATACGCCATCACTGACAGCCTTAACGATATGATGGCAGGCAAGACCGTGATTGCGATTGCCCACCGATTATCGACAATTGCTTCGATGGATAGATTGGTGGTGATGGATAGAGGGCAAATCGTCGAGCAAGGTAGCCATGCCCAGCTCTTAGCTCAAAATGGCGTGTATGCCAAATTATGGGCAAGACAAAGTGGCGGTTTTCTTGGCGAAGATGATTAAATAAAGGCAGTGCTAACTTACGCTAGATTTGATATAACCCAAGGGCAAGGGTGAATGCTAAGTCACAAAAGGCTTAGTCATAACTTTTCACTGGGTCTTATAATCAAGTCACCTTTTAGTCACTAAAAAGTGGCTAAAAAAGTGAGTAATTAGGACAATTGGCATGGAAGAACAACGCATCAAGCTAAATGGCAAAAACGCCAAATACTATAACATCAAAAACCCTGCCGCCAGCCAGACTGCCCATTTTTACGGCGGTAATGGCTTTGCCTTAGGCGTCTATGAGCCACTCTTGAGCGACTTGGCGCAACATCTTAACATCACCGCGCTGACCATGCGGGGCGAATGGTACGATAAACCGACCGCGGACAAACTGACTCGTGAAGAAGATGCGGATGTCTTAATTGAATTTTTGCAAAAAACACAGGACAAACCAATCATCGGTATCGGGCATTCACAAGGGGCAACTGCCACCACCATGGCGGCTGCCAAACGCCCAGATTTGTTTAGCGCGCTTTATTTGCTTGAGCCTGTCACCTTTACCAACCAGCAAGGCAAGCTTTATAGTCTGGTGCCACGTATGGTGAAAATGACCCGAGAACCCTTTAAAAGCACCCAAGTCAAACAAGCCGACTGGGACAGTGTGGATGCGTATTATCAGTTTCTTCGCCGTCATAAAGCATACAAACGTATCACCGATGAACACCTTTTAACCTATGCCAAAAATAGTTTAGAGCCAGGTCAATCAGCTGAACTCACGCTACGTTTTTCACCCAAGCAAGAACTCGCCAATTATTTTGGCACACCGCTGATTATGAAACCATTACAACAGCTTATTGCCGACAACAAAGTGCCTGTGCAGTTAATCATCGGTAAGCCGTCGATGTTTATCAGTCAGCAAGTACGCCAGATGTGGGATAAATTCGTGCCCAATGAGCAAATAACGGTGCTCAATGACTATGGACATTTACTGCCAATTGAAGCACCAGAATTATGCGCCAAGCTCATTTTTCAAAAGCTGAATTTGCCAAGCTAACATGACATTATTTGCCGCCAATCCCAATGAGAATTTATTACCCTACGATGGCATTGTCAATGATTTTGGGCAGGTTTTTGACAGCCCCGCTGATGAGCCCAATGCGCTTTATCGGCATTTTTTAACGCAGCTACCTTGGCAGCATGACGTGGTTACAATTTTTGGCAAAACCCATGTCACCCACCGCCAAATCGTGTGGATGAGTGAAAACGATTATCACTATTCTGGACAACGCAAGACGGCAACGCCTTGGACAGCGGAGGTTTTGGCATTAAAACAGCACATAGAATTGTTGCTGGCTGAGCAACATATGAGCGCAAATTTTAACGCCTGTTTGTTTAATTATTACCCCACAGGCGATGATGGTATGGGCTACCATGCTGATAATGAAAGCGAACTGGGCAATGAACCCATTATCGCGTCTGTCTCGTTAGGGGCAACCCGTAAATTTGTATTTAAGCACCGCATCAGCAAGGAAAAAGCCGAGATTACCTTGCAAAATGGACAGCTGATTGTCATGCGCGGACAGACCCAGCGCCATTGGTTACACAGCCTACCTAAGACCAAAAAAGTAACGGAAGGTAGAATTAATCTGACCTTCCGTCATATAGTGAATTAAATGTCATTTAGCTATCGAGTAGCGCCTGCTAGCTATCGAGAAGCACCTGCGCCGCAGCAATATCGAGAGTACCTTCATAAATGGCACGCCCTGTAATGATGCCTTCAAGATAATCACTGTAGGGTTTTAGATTTTCGATGTCTTGTAAATCCGTCACCCCACCTGAGGCAATCACCGGAATACCGCCTTCTTTTGCCAAGTTGACCGTTTGCTCGACATTGACGCCTTGCATCATGCCATCACGCGCAATATCAGTATAGACGATAGAAGATACGCCTGCATCGGCAAAGCGTTTTGCCAAATCAACCGCTTTGACATCGGTCACATTTGCCCAGCCATGCGTCGCTACCATGCCATCTTTGGCATCAATACCCACAATGATATGACCGGCAAATTCCTGACACGCTTGTTCAACAAATTCAGGTTGTTCGACTGCTTTGGTACCGATAATAATATAGGTCAAACCTGCTTCTAGATAATGACGGATGGTATCAAGGCTACGGATACCGCCACCGAGTTGAATAGGTAAATTTGGGTAGGCTTTGGCAATCGCGGTGACGACGTCTTTATGCACCGGTACACCATCGAAAGCACCATTTAAATCCACCAAATGCAAGCGTCGAGCACCTTCTTTTACCCAGCGGCTTGCCATTGCGACAGGGTCGTCACTAAATACGGTATCGTCTTCCATACGCCCTTGTTTTAGGCGCACACATTTGCCGTCTTTGAGGTCAATGGCAGGGATAATTAAAGTTGGCGTGGTTGATAACGTCGTCATGGGGTTGTCCTGTTGTCGGTTAGCGCAAATTGAGCTAGGTTAGTCAAAATGCGTGTTGCTATAATTTGGCGATAATTTTACCGTATAATGCCAACTAAGGTTAAGATATTTTGCATGTGGGTATTAGCATAACAGGGGTCGTGATAATGTTATACAGGGTGATAGCAGGGATTTTTATAGTAGGGTACATGGCGATTGCCTTTGAGCACAACATCCATGTCAACAAAGCTGCGCGCTACTGACTGCGATTGCGTTAAGGGTACTGCTGAGCTTTGGTATCGATACGCTTGGTAACCTGTGGGTGGTGGCATCGCTTTAATGTGATTAAACTTGCGCTAACTATAAAAAGTCAAAATTTACCCCAAAAAGCTATTGATTTTGATAAAAATATGCTAAACTACTGCCCTTTTTGGTGTACCTAAACTTTGCTAAAACTGTATTTATGCTGTTTTTCAATTGTTTGGGTCTTTTAGGCTCTAACCACTGAACTAGATTCAATTGATTGCATTTACAGAGAGAACATTATGGTAGTTATCCGTTTACAACGCGGTGGTGCGAAAAAACGCCCATTTTATCAAATCGTGGTAACCGACTCACGCAATGCCCGTGACGGTCGTTACATCGAAAACATCGGGTTCTTTAACCCACTAGCACAAGGTCAAGAAGTGCCAGTACGTATCAACGCTGACGCTTACCAAGCATGGATCAACAAAGGTGCACAACCTTCTGACCGTGTTGCCGCTTTATTTAAAGCAGCTAGCAAAGCACAAGCAACTGCTTAATTTTTTATAAAAATTAAGTACAGCGGACTTTAATATGGCAAAACAACCGACAGACTTGCATACCAATGAGGCTAACGCATCGCTGTTTAAAATCGGCGAGCTAAAAAAGCCTTATGGCATTCATGGCTGGCTATGGGTATTTAGCTTTACTGAAGACCGTGAAGCGATATTTCATATGCAGCCTTGGGTCATCAATACTGCCATGGGTCAAAAGACCTTAACGGTAAAAAACTGGCGACAACAAGGTAAAGGCTACGTGGTGCAACTTAACGAAGTGCCCGACCGTAATATCGCAGAAACTATGTTTGGCGTGAGCCTTTGGGCAGAAAAAAATAATCTGTCTGAGCTTGCAGAAGACGAATATTATTGGTCAGATTTGATTGGTTTGACGGTGATTAGCCAGTCAGAAAATGTCATCTTAGGACGGGTAAAAGAGCTGTTTGAAACAGGGGCGCATGCCATTATGGTAGTCGAGCCGACTGCTGATAGTGTGGATGGCGAAGAACGATTGATTCCTTGGCACAAACAGACCATTGGCGAGGTGAATTTAGCCAAGCAAACCCTGATGGTCGATTGGGGCAGTGATTATTAAACAGTGATTATTAAACGTTGATAACTAGCAGTGATGATTAACATTTACGTATTCGTCGTTGATGAGTGCCTAGCATTTATTCGATGGAAGTTGTCAATCAATAAGGCGTTGTTAATGCCAAGCTAAAGTGAGTGTAGCGTATGTTTTTTGCGGTAATAACCATTTTGCCCGAAATGTTTGCTAGTATTACTGACTTTGGCATCACTGGGCGGGCGCTAGCTCGCAAGCAAGCGGAAATCTTGCTGATTAACCCAAGAGACTTTACCACAGACAATTATCGGCGTATCGATGAGCGTCCGTTTGGTGGGGGTCCTGGTATGGTAATGATGGCAGAGCCGTTACAAAAAGCCATCGACTACGCCAAAACGCAAGCCAATGCGCGCGGTAAAACCTGTCCTGTGGTGTATTTGTCGCCACAAGGCAAGACACTGAGCGAAAGTGGGGTGCTTGATTTTTGCCAATATGACGGCTTGATTTTGTTATGCGGTCGTTATGAAGGCATCGATGAAAGACTACTGAGTCAGTATGTCGATATCGAATGCTCAATTGGTGATTATGTGCTGACAGGGGGCGAATTGCCCGCGATGGTATTGATGGATAGTGTGATACGCCGATTGCCCAATGTGATGGGCGATGATTTATCGGCGCAGCAAGACTCCTTCGTGGATGGCTTGCTCGATTGTCCACAATATACCAAACCGACTGAATTTCAAGGCATCAAAGTGCCTGACGTGCTGTTGTCAGGGCATCATGCCAATATCGCCAAGTGGCGATTTATTCAGCAGGCAACACGCACCCAGCTAAGACGTCCTGATTTGTGGCAAGCCTTTGTGCCAACCAAACAGCAACAAAAATGGCTGACAGAAGCAGCGCAATCTGCTAAAGACAGCCACCCAGATTCATCCACTTGACGGATGCCTAATCGTGTCGATTGCTATCAAGGCACATAAAATTAGCGGGGAGTATGCGCATTTGCTGACGTCAACTAACTTTAGTCAGCTTAGCCTCTGTCCCCAGTGAGAGGAGAAAATCTCATGAGTAACAAACATCCTTTGGTTCAACAAATCGAAAATAGCCAGCTTAAGCAAGACGTACCAAGTTTTGGTCCTGGTGACACTGTTGTCGTACAAGTAAAAGTGCGTGAAGGCGACCGTGAGCGTCTACAAGCATTTGAAGGTGTTGTTATCGCTAAACGTAACCGCGGCTTAAACTCTGCGTTTACCGTACGTAAAATCTCTAGTGGTGTAGGTGTTGAACGTGCGTTCCAAACCCATTCACCACAAATTGCAAAAATTGAAGTAAAACGTCGTGGTGATGTACGCCGTGCCAAACTTTACTACCTACGTGACCGTTCTGGTAAATCAGCACGTATCCGTGAAAAACTGTCAGTGCGTAAAGAAGAAGCGCAAGCTTAAGGCTTTAATTGCGTTATTTATTATTTGCCTAAATGGGTTAAACTATGATTGTCATGGTTTAATCAACACCAAAAAAGCAAAAACCCCAAATAAATCTATTTGGGGTTTTTTGTTGTTAGCGATTATTTACTTTTGTGCTGTCCAGCCTTTTGGGCGTTCATAGTCTTCATTATCCAAAAATTTATTGCGCTGCTCGGTAATAAATTTTTTGGCTTCTGGGTCAATCATGCTTAAGTGATTTTCATTGATAAGCATGGTTTGGTGCTCTAGCCATTCGTTCCACGCTTTGGCAGACACGGTGTTTTGCAGTTCTTCACCTAGCTTGTTAGGAAACGGCGGTTTTGGCATTTTAGGTAGCTTTTGTTTGTATTTACGGCACATGACCATGTGGTCAGCGGGGTTATAAGTTTCCATTTTTTATCCTTTTAATAGTTGCTAGTCTAAGTCGCTTGCATCGGCATAAATCCACGCGGTAGCGCCACTGTCAAAGTGACCTTCCACTCGTGCGTAGGCATCGACTTCGTAGCGGTCGGCTTGGGCAAGCTCATCATCGGTAATGTCAAAAATCACACCTACCACTTTGTCGGTTGGGTTATTGGTTTTAAGTAGTATCGGATGAAAACGTTTGCCACTTTTGGCGACTACATCTTCATCGGTGATTTCGATTTCACCCAACTGGTAGCCAATGAGTTGGTCTTTACTACCCACCAGTGTACGCCCAAAGGTGGCAAGCTGTACATTTTCTTGTTGTAATGTGCCATACGAGAACAGTTTTGGCATATTAATGACCTAATTGTTCGATACGCTGACGCCCACGCTCAATCGCCATTTTGACTTGATTCGGGGCTGTACCGCCAATGTGGTTACGGGCATTGAGCGAACCTTCAAGGGTCAGATATTCAAATACATCCTCACCAATTAAGTCGCTAAAGCCTTGAAGCTCATCGAGCGATAATTCACTCAAATCTACGCCTTTTTGCACGCCTAATGCTACTGCTTTACCCACTACTTCATGCGCGTCGCGGAAGGCTAAGCCTTTACGGACTAAATAATCCGCCAAATCGGTGGCGGTCGCATACCCTTTCATGGTCGCAGCCCGCATATTTTCTTTGTTTGGAATTAAGTTTGGTAGCATATCAGCAAAAGCAAGTAGGGACCCTGTCACAGTATCTACCACATCAAATAGCGGCTCTTTATCTTCTTGGTTATCTTTGTTGTAAGCCAGCGGTTGGTTTTTCATCAAGGTCAGTAAGGTAATCATATCGCCAAACACGCGGGCAGCTTTACCCCGTACCAGCTCTGGCACATCGGGATTTTTCTTCTGTGGCATAATCGATGAGCCCGTGCAAAAACGATCGGGGACGACCACAAATCCAAATTGCGCTGACATCCACAAGATGATTTCTTCACTCATACGTGACAAGTGCATCATTAACAGGCTTGCGCTACTGGCAAATTCAATGGCAAAATCACGGTCGGATACGGCATCCAGCGAGTTTTGACAAATCCCTTCAAAGCCTAGCAGCTCTGCGGTAAATTCCCGCTCAATCGGATAAGTCGTACCTGCCAGTGCTGCGGCGCCTAGGGGCATTTGGTTGATACGTTTTCGACCATCAATCAAGCGCTCGCTATCCCGCATTAGCATCTCAAACCATGCCATCACATGATGACCAAAACTGACAGGCTGCGCGGTCTGAAGATGGGTAAAGCCTGGCATGATAGTGTCGGTATGCTGGCTTGCCAAATCAAGTAAGCCCGTTTGTAGACGTTTTAACAATCCTAAAATAATATCAGTTTGGTCACGCAGATATAAACGGATATCGGTTGCAACTTGGTCATTACGGCTACGCCCTGTATGTAGTTTTTTGCCGACATCGCCAATGATAGCGGTCAGACGAGACTCCACATTCATGTGCACATCTTCAAGCGCCACTGACCAAACAAATTTGCCATCGGCGATTTCTTGTTTGATTTGGGTCAAACCGCCAACGATTTGGTCTTTTTCCGCCTCGGTAATAATCCCCGCTTTGGCAAGCATGGTGGCATGAGCAATCGAGCCTGCGATGTCTTGATTGGCAAAACGTTGGTCAAATCCGACAGACGCGGTAAATTCAGCGACAAAACTGTCAGTGGCTTCGCTAAAACGTCCACCCCACATACTAGATGTGCTAGAATCAGCGGAAATTTGATTGCTCATAATACGTCCATTTTTTGTGTAAGTGTGAAAGGAATAAAGACAATGAGATTGCTGGAGCTGTTAATTCCCTCTGCAAAATCTAGGGCTAGTATAGCAAAAACTGAGGATGCCTCACAAATTTCACTCAAGCGGATTAAAGAGCCGCTCACCAGTGCCTTTTTCCTACCCAATCTGAGCGAAAAACAGACCATCAAACTGTGGGCAAGCTATATCGCGTTTTTTTCACTGGTTTCGATTTTAACCTATTTAACTTTTACCAATGATATCAGTTTGATTATCCGCCATAGCATTGAAACGTTGGTGATTACTATCTTAACTGTGACGGGTGAAATGGTTTTTGTGGCGAATTCTGCCAAAAAATTCAGAGAATTTAATTGGCGTTCAAAACAAATCACCGCCTATCTGCTGTCAACCGTGTTTATTATCGTGCCGGTACTGAGCTTGCTAGGTCGGTTGATTTTATTCTTTACGCTCGGCTATGAAGTCAGTTTAAATGCGCTGATACTAGAAACCATTGCGAATACTTTGTTTGTTTTTTTGATGATAGCGGTGCTGCTCACTTATTTTGAGATACAGTACCAAAATATTCGCCGCGTTGAACTGCGTACCCAACAAAAACTCATCGAACAAAACGAACAGTTAAAGGCGCGTATCACCCCGCATTTTTTCTTTAATTTACTCAATACTATGCAGTATCTAATAGAAACCGATCCGTATGAAGCCGAGAGAATGATTCGTCATATCTCAAATCTGTATCGGGTGAGCTTTGATGAAACGCGTGAGATTGCGCTCCTGGATGAGATGGCGCTATGCGAAAGCTATTTGAGTATCGAAAAATACCGTTTTGATAAAAAGCTGAAAGTAACTTGGCAGTTGCCCGATGAAGATTTGCTCTATGACATGGTGATTACCTCGTTATCGCTGCAAATGGTGATTGAAAAACTGATTGTACTGATTGTTGAAAATAGCACCGACCCCATTCACATTACTATTAGTATCGATTGGCAAAACGATGTTGTCAAAATTGATATCGAAATTGAGCTGCCAGCCACGACGTATCAGCTGATTTGTCAAGATATTCACCAAAAACTGCAGTTTAACAGTCAACTGGCAATTTTACGTCAGTACTTTGGTGATGAAGCCAGCATTCACTTTGAATTATCTGGACCTTTATTAGTGACTCAAATTCGCTATCCCCTCAAAGATGTCGCGGCTTTTTAGCGCAGTCATTTTGTTAGTCGGAATGGGCATAAAAAAGTCACCAATCTGACGTGGCATTTCACATTTTATCTAACAAACTATGGTATATTAATTTGCGTCTACTTAAAACAATGCGTTTATTAGTTTATCTAATCAGTTAAGCGGTATTTTATGAGTGTTTGATTGCTCACCAAGCGGTTATGTTAGATTTGGCATTAGATTGTGAAGAAAGTAAGACTTGTAGGGTTAAATACATGTGTTTTTGACCTCAAAGGAGCAAAGGAGTAAACAATGAGAGTTGTGATCTGTGACGATGAGCCACTGGCCCGAGAGAGGCTAACGCGTATCGTAAGAGAAGAAGGACATGAGGTTGTTGCACAGGCAGCCACAGGTATTGAGGCCATTGCAAAAGTCAAAGAAACCGCACCCGATGTAATTTTGTTAGACATTCGTATGCCAGAAATGGATGGTATCCGCTGCGCCAAAGAGCTCAATGAACTTAACAATCCACCAGCCATTATTTTTGTGACCGCGTACGACCATTATGCGATTGCCGCATTCAAAGCACACGCGATTGGCTATTTGCTAAAGCCTGCCAACAAAGAAGAATTGTTACAGGTATTATCGAGAGCGTCATTGCTGAGTAATGCCCAGCTCAATGAAATCAGTCAATTAGAAGACCCGTTAGCACAGTCCAATCGTCAGCATATTGCGGCGCGTACCCATCGCGGGGTGGAACTGATTGCGCTGCAAGATATCTATTACTTTACAGCCGACCAAAAATACGTGCAAATCCGTCATAGAGGCGGCACAGTTTTAATTGATGAAACCCTTAAAGAGCTTGAGCAAGAATTTGGTGATGCATTCTTTCGTATCCATCGCAATGCGTTAATCAATGTTAACTATCTAGAAATGCTTGAAGCGATTGACCAAGGTCAGTACCAAGTTCGTTTCAAAGGTTTGCCTGACAAGCTTGCTGTCAGCCGCCGTCATTTGCCATTACTACGGGATAAAATCCAATCAATGTAGTGTATGTAGTGTCGTCTTTCGTATGTTTCCGTATGCTTTAGCGAGCAGCCAGAGAAATTATCCTGACATTTTGGTATACTGATGACTGACTCGCTGAATTAATGACAGATACCCATCTGACAAATGCCTGGCTTAGAGAGTTAGGCATTTTTATTGTTTGCTAAAAAAGATACTGCTATGACTACGTTAACCACTTTAAATATCGCCACTCGCCAAAGCCCACTTGCATTGTGGCAAGCCGAACACATCCAAGCGCGTTTGCAAGCGCTGTACCCAGGCCTGACCGTCAATCTAGTACCGATGGTCACTAAAGGCGACAAAATCCTAGATACCCCGCTAGCCAAAATCGGCGGCAAAGGCTTATTTGTCAAAGAGCTTGAGCAAGCCTTGTATGAAAAACGTGCCGATATCGCTGTGCATTCGCTCAAAGACGTACCTATGGTGCTCCCTGAAGGTCTGACACTTGGCGCATATTGTGAGCGTGAGCAGCCAACCGATGCCTTTATATCAAATCACTATGCGAGTCTAGATGCGTTGCCACAAGGGGCTAAACTTGGTACATCAAGTTTACGCCGTCAATGCCAAATTCAGCAATATCGTCCTGACTTAGAGATTATCAGCTTACGCGGCAATGTAGGCACGCGCTTATCCAAGCTAGATGCAGGTGAGTATGATGCCATTATTTTGGCAACCAGTGGCTTGACGCGTTTGGGGCTTACCGATCGTATCCGCCATGAACTTGATACACATATCAGTTTGCCAGCGGTCGGACAAGGTGCGCTTGCCATTGAATGCCGAAGTGATGATGCCGATGTGCTGGCACTATTAAAACCGCTCAATGACGAGCCAAGCCGTCTATGCGTGATGGCAGAACGCGCCATGAATCGTCATTTGCAGGGTGGTTGCCAAGTACCGATTGCAGGCTTTGCTACCATTCAAGATGGACAAATTTATTTACAGGGTCGTGTCGGCAGTGTAGATGGTAAAACCTTGTTAAAAGCCGAGCATCATAACGCGTTAGTTGATGACTCACAGGCGTCTGAGCAAATTGCTGAAGCCATGGGCGTGGTGGTGGCTGAAGCGCTCATTGCACAAGGTGCGGACAAAATCTTGGCGCAGATTTATCAAGACCGCTGATATTGAACGATACGCATAGCCATGCAATTTATCAATACCAGACCTGATCAGCGAGCCAAAACGCTAAGCTTATTTTTGCGCCAGCATGGCGTTAAAGTGATTGACCTGCCGCTGTTGACGTTGGTAGAAAAGCCGTTAACAGTGGCAGAGCGGGCAGTTTTACAATCGATTGACCGTTATCAAGTGGTGGTGCTAGTCAGCGAAGCGGCAGTAAAGTATGGCTTAGCGAGGCTTGCCACCTTGGTCAAGCTAACGGAATTGTCCAAAAAGATTACATGGGTTGCGGTGGGTGACAAAACCGCAAATTACTTTAACCAGACTTGGCAGCAGCTCACAGAGTTGCCAGCGCCTACCATTATTTTTCCTGATGAAAAACGCGCGCAAAACAATGAAGGGCTATTAAATTTGCCGGCAATCCGAGCGCTTGCCAAAGGCGATTATTTGCAGGTATGGCGCGGCATCGGCGGGCGAGAATTATTGGCAGATACATTGGCGGCAAAAGGTGTGCAAGTGCATTTGCTAAACTTGTACCAACGGGTTTTACCAAGCGCAACCACCCAAGCATTTGCGGTTTGGCAGCAAACGCAGACCCATAACCAACCCACCGTTGTACTCATCTCAAGTTTGACCGCCTGGCAAAACTGGCAACAACTAACAGCAGACACTGAAATGGTTGCCAGCTGTTATTATTTGGTATTGCAGTCGCGTATTGCAGAGCAAATGTTATTACAGCAGGCCAATCTTAACATAACCATCATCCCTGATTTAATGCCTGCGACAATTTTACACGCCTTAAGCCCTTGTCAATAGCTGCATGGCTTTCGGTTTGGCTAAGCTGTTTTGCGCCGAATCATCTAGCCATGACAGCGTTTGCAGCGCTTGTTGCAGTGTTTGCGTCAGCCGCATACCCTGCTCTATGGTCAGCGTCATGGTCAGCGGGGTCAAAAACCAATGAAAATGGGTAAGGCTATGTTTGACAGTATCCGGGCTATCTAAGTTAACCTGCTGGATATTTAGCAGCTGCTCGGCTTGTAAGAATTCAAAAATAATCTGCTCAGCGGTGTTATATTCTGCTTCAAATGTCGCCTCTTGCTGCCAGGTTGCCAGTAGCGGCGCGCCTGGTTTTTTTTCACCCGATTGTTTTTTGACAAATGCCAATGGTAAACACCATAGTCCGCCCCAAATCCCATTGTCAGGACGTTGTAGCCACAAGGTTTTGTCATCGCAAACCAGCTTTAACGCTAGCGAAAACTTAGACGGATTGGGTGATTTTTTACTTTTTACCGGATAAAAACTTTGCTTACCTTGGGTATTTGCCACGCAGTCGGCTTGCACGGGACACAGTAGGCAGGCAGGTTTGGCTTTGGTGCATAGCGTCGCCCCCATATCCATCATCGCTTGGGCGTAGTGCCCGCTGTCACGGGTCGGTGTTAAGCGCTCGGCAAGTTGCCAAAGCGCTTTGGTTGTGGCAGTTTTGGTGATATCGCCGTCAATACCAGCCCAACGGGTCAGCACACGTTTGACATTACCATCGCAAATCACCCCCCTGTCACCGCCATATTGGTCAGCTCTGACACCCATCGCCACAATCGCGCCTGCCGTAGATTGACCCACCCCTGAAATCTGCTCCCAGTGGGCAACCGTTTGCGGAAATTTACCAGTTTGCTCGATGATATCTACCAGCTGCTTGGCACCTTTATGTAGATTGCGCGCACGCGCATAGTAACCCAGCCCAGCCCAGTGCTCAGCGACTTGCTCCCAAGATGCGTTTGCCAAATCCTGCACCGTGGGAAAACTTGCCATAAATCGCTCAAAATAAGGAATCACCGTTGCCACTTGGGTCTGCTGTAGCATGATTTCAGATAACCACACCGGATAGGGGTCTGGCGTGTCAAGCTGATGCTGCTGCCACGGCAAATCATGACGCCCGCTGTGGTCAAACCAGGTCAAAATACGCGGTGCAAAACTATCAAGCTCTATTTCGGTATGTGTTTCGGTATGCGCTTCGGCATGATTGTGGCTTAAGTGCTGATTGGGACTTGGCATCGTTGAGTGGCTGGTGTTCGGATGTGCGTTCAAAATTCACCATTGGTTTACTATCGTGATAGCTATATAAGACTTTCTAGTTGGGATTCAATAGTGACTGACAACAGACTTAACAAAGCTGGACTCAAACTGGAACGTAGGCATAAAAAAAGCAATATCATGAGGGATATTGCTTTTGCTGTTAGGATGCAACTGGCATATGTTATGCAAGATTGTCTTGCATAAACGCAATCATTTCATCCCAGCTGGCTTTTGCGGCATCGGCATCATAGCCCAAGTCGACGCCATTTTCTTCGGCGCGTTTGTCAGCATTAGGATTGGTAAAGCCGTGTTTGGCGCCTTCGTACACATCGACTATGTATTCAACATCGGCGTTATCCAACTCTTTTTTCAGCCCTTCAATCGCATCCATTGACACCATGCTATCGGCTTCACCATGTGCGACCAATACTTTGGCGGTGAATTTGCCTTTTTGTGCCGGTTGTTTTGGGGTAGGATTGCCATGGAAAGTCGCCACTGCTTTAAGCGGGAAACCTTCACGCGCCATGTCTAAGACGATTTTACCGCCAAAGCAAAAACCAATCGCGCCCAGACGGTTTTTGTCAACCGCTTCAAGGTCAGTAAAGTCATCCATAATGAGTTTACAGCGCGCCATCAACATATCTTGGTCAGCGAGCATTTGGCTCATCCATTCATTGGCTTGGGTGGCATCTGTGGTCAGTTTACCTTCGCCATACACATCCATGGCGACGGCAGCAAAACCCGCTTCGGCTAAACGCTCAGTAACTTTTTGTGGGTGCGCAGTGACGCCCCACCATTCAGGTGCCACCAAAATCGCTGGGGCAGGGTTGTCGTGGCTAGCTGATTCTGGTAGACAAACATAGCTTTTAAGCTCCACGCCATCGGTGGTGGTAGATTCGAGTTGTAAAATTTGAATTGGCATCATAAATCCTTATGTTATGGTAAATGATATGATTGATTGCTATTGTTATAAAAAGCTGGCGTTATAAAAACGCTGGATTCATACGCTACTTTATACGCTACTCAGAGCGTGGCAAGTCAGTGCAACGGTTAATACAGGCACTACTGTATACTGAAGTCATCGTATTTTCCGTTATAATACTGTCACTGTTTTACACAAGCCGAAAGTTGGAAACATAATGAGCCAATCTGTTACCTTACGCCCGCAATTTTGGGAGCGATTTTCGTTAGAACAACTGACTCAAGCTGAATGGGAAGCCTTGTGTGATGGCTGTGGGGCGTGTTGTTTGATTAAATTTAAAGACGATGACACCGATGAAGTTGAATACAGTGATGTCGCCTGTCGACTGCTTGATTGTGCTACAGGGGCTTGTCAGCATTACCCAACAAGGCGCGACTATGTGCCCGACTGCATTAGCCTAACTATCGATAACATTGGCGAGATGTACTGGCTACCGGCAAGCTGCGCCTACAAGCGCTTGTACTACGGGCAACCACTACCAAGCTGGCATTTACTCCTCACTCAAGATGCCGCCGTGACACAAACCATGATGCGTCAAAAAAATATCAGCGTGGCGGGACGCTGTCAGTCTGAAACAGAAGTCTCTGAGCTAGAGCAAGAAGAACGGGTGATTCATTGGATTCGCCAATAGCGCTTGTTTATTCAAGGCTTTGCTAGCACTGAACAAGCTGATAGGTGAGTAAAATCAGCCAATAAATACAATAAAATTAAGAAAAATACCATTGCAATCATCATGGGGTTAAGGTAAGGTAAAAAAATCTTTCGCCACATGAGGGTCTCGTCGGCTATGTCAGACGACAATTCGAGTTCACACCTGTCAAACAAACAGCAAGGCAGTAGCTGGTCACGCGGTCTGAAACGCTGGCTATCCACCGCCCCTGAAACCCGTGATGAACTAGTCAAATTGGTACATGATTCGCGTCGATTTTTGGCGCCCGACACCGTCGATATGTTAGAGGGTGTCTTAGATTTACCCGCTATTCAAGTGCGAGAAATCATGACCCCTGTCAGCCACGTTGCAGGCATCACCCAGCACCAAAACTTACAAGACATCATGTCGCTCTATATGGAAACCGCCCACTCGCGTTATCCCGTATTTACCGATGACAACAAAGACACGGTAATGGGTATCTTACTTGCCAAAGATTTAATTCCATTTTTGGTCGCCAAGGCGCAAGGTCAAAATATTGACCATTTTAATCTTGAAGCGATTGTACGCCAGCCAATTTATATCAGTGAAACTGCGCGTTCTGACAACCTGCTGCGTCTGTTTCAAAAAAACCAAATTCACATGGCAATCGTCATTGATGAGTTTGGGGTAACAGCAGGCGTGGTGACGATGGAAGACTTACTCGAAGAAATTGTCGGTGATATCATCGATGAGCATGACGACATCGAAGAAGATACCGATATCAATCATATAGTGCCTGTGCCAAACCAGCCTGACACATGGATTGTGCAATCCATCACCTCAGTCTCAGACTGTAATGAACAGCTAGGTACTCACTTTGATAGTGAAGATGTCGCCAGTATGGGCGGACTGGTCATGCAAGAGCTTGGCGAAGTCAATGAAGTGCTGGGTCAAACGGTCTTTATTGACGATTGTCGTTTGACAGTATTGTCAGCAGATGGTCGATTTATCCAAGAAATTGAACTGGTTAAAGGGTATAATCAGCTCGACGATTAGTCCAATTACTTATATTTGCAAAACCGTTTAACCCTAAAGGCAATACTCGCCAATGCGTCTTACTACCCAGTCCCTAAAAAAGCAACTTTCTGTACAATCTCATCACGATAGTGCCAAATCTGCAAATACCAAACAGCCCCTGTTACCCAAACTGGTGCTGGCTTGGCTTGCGGGTGCGGCATTTGTCTTCGCGTTAGCGCCTTACGATTTTTGGCTAGTGGCACTGTTGTCGCCACTGGTACTGTATTGGCTATTATTGCCCCCCATGTCAAATTGGCGGGCGTTTTGGCTCGGTGAAATGTATGGCATGGGATTGTGGAGCGTGGGCGCGTTTTGGTTGTTTACCTCGATTCATACCTATGGTGATACCCCTACCTTGTTAGCCTTACTGATGATTGGTTTTGTTGGCTTGGGTATGGGATTGTTTCATGGCGCCTTAGCGGTCATTTTTAACCGCTTTGTGGCAAAACAGCCATTAAGCTTTGCGTCATTATGGGTAGTACAAGAGTGGTTAAAGACCTGGCTATTTACAGGTTTTCCTTGGCTATTTGTGGGCTATGCTTATACAGCACAACCTTGGCTGACGAGCCTTGCGCCAATCTTTGGGGTGTTGGCGCTGAGCTTTGTATCGGTGTTTGTCTCAGCAAGTCTGGTGGAAGCGGCGCGAAAAAAATACCGTTTTTTAATTCCTTCGGCTGTGATGTTACTAGCAAGCGTGGCGCTGTGGCTTATTGCCCCGCAATGGACGACCCCCAAAGGCACGCCGAATCTAAAAGTTTCGTTAGTACAAGGCAATATTCCGCAGGACTTAAAATGGCTGCAAGAGTACCAAATCCAAACGCTGGGTATCTATGCAGGCTTAAGTAAAACAGAATGGGGTCAGGACATTATCTTATGGCCAGAGTCGTCAATTCCGATGTTTCAAACCGACGCCATGCCCTTTATCAGTCAAATTGCTGCCCAAGCCCGCGAAAGTAATACCGCATGGCTCACTGGCATTCCGTATGTGGATGTCAATGAATACGACCCAAAAGTTGATAAGTACGAGCCATTTTACAACAGTGTGATTGCTTTGGGCGCCGATGCCAAAGGCTTATACAAGAAACAAAATTTGGTGCCCGTGGGCGAATATATTCCGTTTGAAGGTATGTTAGATTGGGCATTGCCAAACTTGATGGGCGGTACCATGAGTTTTCGCAGTGGTTCTGCGCACCAAGCGCCCTTGCAAGTCAAAAATCACCCAGTTGGGGTGGCGATTTGTTATGAAGTCGCCTATCCTGATACCACCCGCCGCAATGCCAAAAATACCGACTTTTTATTGACCGTATCCAATGATGCTTGGTTTGGCACATCGGCAGGTCCATTGCAGCACCTACAAATGGTGCAAATGCGCTCGATTGAAACCGGTCGATGGTTTATGCGCGCGACCAATACAGGTGTGACCGCCATTATCAATGATAAAGGCAACATTGTTGCCAAAGCGCCAGCCTTTGAACGCACGGTGCTACGGGGTGAGATTCAATCGCGCGTTGGTAATACGCCATTTATGCGCTGGGGTAGTTATCCTATCTTGGCACTGGCAGCGCTACTGCTACTGATTAGTTGGCTGGTTCGTAAAACACGTTAAAAACCTTAAATGCAGCAAGGTTTTGTCACCAATTGCAAAAATTTAGTATATAATGGTTACAAAGTTCCGTATAATAGTTAAAAATTAGACTTGAATTCATTTAGATTCAACAACTCTTGCCCCAATGATTTACAGTGAGGTTTACGATGGCTCATCATGAAGTCGTGGAAAATAATGTCAAAAAAGAACTTAGTTACTCTTTAATTGGCGTTTTAGCGTTTCTAGGCGTGGTTTTATTAATCCTTATTTCAGCAATTGTTCGCCCCGCTGGTAACCACGTTGACGTTGCAAAACTCAATGCTGAAGTGGAAGCCAAAGCCGCCGCATCTGCTGCTGCCGCTGCCAAACCAGCAGGTTCGACGCCTGCGGCAACCTCACCTGCGGCGGGTGAAACCACCACCGCCACTGCCAATGCAGACACTGCAACAGGTCCAAATACCACAGTTGCGAGCCCAGACAATGCCTCTATGACGCCATCTTCTGCACCGACGGCTACTGCAAAAACATCGACCATTGAAGCGCGTAATGCCTCAACGGCTGAAGCCAAAGCAGAGATTAAAGCCAAAACAGGTGAAACCCCAAATATCGCACCACCTGTTGCTTCAGCGGTCAAATCTCAAGAACAATCAAAATAAGACATTGGCTGCATAAAAAAACCACGTTAGATAACGTGGTTTTTTTGTGTGCTGAGTCGTCACTCAAGCTTAAGCTTTTTGGTAAGTGACAAACTGATAGCTTAACCCGCTTTGCTCATCCGTGAATTTTTCACTTTCTGATGTTTTGACAAAATCACTGGTAATCTCTGGATAAAACGCCGCTGCGTTGTCAATCACGGTATCGACATGGGTGATTTCTAAGCGATCACTAAACAGTAGGGCTTGTTGGAAGACTTTTTCGCCACCAATCACCCAAATCGTTTGTAAACCTTTACCATGCGCCAGCGATGAGGCTTGGGTCAGTGCGTCATCTAGGTTGTGCATCACAATGACGGCATCATCATCCACTTGGTAGTCCAAATTGGTGGTAATCACAAAATTGGTACGGTTTGGCAAGGGTTTTGCGCCCATGGATTCAAAGGTCTTGCGACCCATAATCACGATACCGCCATTGGTATATTTTTTAAAATGTTTTAAGTCCTCAGAGATATGCCAAGGCAATTGATTGTCTTTGCCAATGGCGCGGTTTTGGCTCATCGCCACGATTTGGGCGACTTCCACATTAGAATAACTCATGATTTATCCTTATTGTTGTGAATTTTGGCATTGGGCTGCAAGCTTATACAGAGACTTCAGCCTTAATTGTGGCATGGCTTTGATAATTTTCAATTTTTATATCGTTAAAATCAAAGGCAAAAATGTCAGTAATGTCAGGGTTGAGCCAAAGTTTGGGCAGGGCAAACGGCTCGCGGCTAAGCTGCTCATGCACTTGCTGTAAATGATTGTTATAGATATGACAATCACCACCCGTCCACACAAACTCACCGACGCCAAGCCCGGTCACATGGGCTATCATATGGGTAAGCAAGGCATAGCTGGCAATGTTAAAAGGTACACCCAAAAACAAATCCGCCGAGCGTTGGTACAACTGACAAGATAATTTGCCATCGGCGACAAAAAACTGAAACAGGGTATGACAAGGGGGCAAGGCCACTTCGTTGGCCTCCAAAGGATTCCAGCCAGAGACAATCAAACGGCGCGAGTTTGGGTTGTTTTTGATTTCATTTACTACCCAACTGATTTGGTCAAAACCGTCTGAATGGTAGCTGCCATCCGCTTTTTTGCTAGCCCCGAAGTTGCGCCACTGGTGTCCGTATACCGCGCCCAGTTCGCCTTCCGGCTTGCCAAAGCGGGCCGTTTGCTCGGCGGTTGCCCATTCATTCCAAATGCGTACACCATTGTCCTGCAAGTATTGGACATGGGTATCGCCTTTTAAAAACCAAAGCAGCTCATAAATCACGCTTTTGGTATGGATTTTTTTGGTGGTCAGTAGTGGAAAACCCTCATTCAAATCAAACCGCATCTGCGCGCCAAAATAGCTGATGGTACCGGTGCCCGTACGGTCGCCTTTTTGTATGCCGTTATCTAGCACCAGTTTAAGTAAATCCAAATAGGCTTGTTCGTTTTTTGACGTAATCATGGGTGATGAGTTCCTTGGTTAGTTTTCTTTGTTAGTCCACATTCTTTTGACTGCCCCAATCATAAATTTGGTTTTTATACGCCCAAATCAATAAAATCAAACCACCGATAATCATCGGTAGGCTTAAGATTTGCCCTTTTGTCATCCACCCTAATAAAATAAAACCTTGGTCAGCATCAGGTTGGCGGAAGAACTCGGTAATAAAACGTGCAATACCGTAGCCCATCACGAATAAGCCACTAACCGCCATACGCGGACGCGGCCGGCTGGCAAACCACCAAACCAAAACAAACAGTACCACCCCTTCGGTAAAAGCCTGATACAGCTGTGAGGGATGGCGGGGGAGTAACAAATAATTGTTGCCATCAATCATAAAGGTCTGCGCAAGGCTTTGCAGGGCAGGGGTTTGTTTGAGTAGCTCATTGTCTTCATTAACCGCTTGCGGGAACAGCATCAGCCAGTTGTAACCCCCGTCAGACACCCGACCCCACAATTCGCCATTGATAAAATTGCCAATACGCCCAAACAGCAGTCCGGTTGGCACGCAGGGAATAATAAAATCTAGCACATTCCAAATGTTCTTTTGATATTTGCGGGCAAAAAATAGCATTGCGATGGCGACACCCAAAAATCCCCCATGAAACGACATGCCGCCTTGGTTGATTTTGAACAAATACATCGGATTGGCTAAAAATTCGCTTAATTGATAAAACAGCACATAGCCGATACGACCGCCTAGAATCACGCCCATCGCCCCGTAAAATACCAGGTCAGCAACCATGTCGGTATTCCAGTCTGGGCGTGACTTAGTGCGATACCAAGCCAACGCATAAGCGGCAGCAAAAGCCAGTAAATACATCAGCCCATACCAGTGGGCTTGAACAGGTCCCAAATTCAGAGCGACAGGATCCCATTGCGGGTGAGTTAAAATTAGTGGAAACATGGCAATTTAGTCATTATCGAAAATGCCAATATCATAGCAGTTTTGGCTAGTTTGGGCTAGCTTGGGCTTGGGCTATTTTTTGCTGTGCCCTTTTAGTTATTACCAGCGGCTATCGTTCTCACAAGGCTCGCCATTACAAGCGCATTTCAATGCCTTGCTGTGCCATAAACTGTTTGGCTTCGCCCACGGTATATTCGCCAAAATGGAAAATACTCGCCGCTAGTACCGCATCAACACCGCCTTGCAGCACCCCATCTGCCAAATGTTGCAAATTACCGACACCACCCGAGGCAATCACTGGCACATTCACGCTATCTGTAATGCGCTTCATCAAGGCAATATCATAGCCGTTTTTGGTACCATCTGAATCCATCGAGGTCACAAGCAGTTCACCCGCCCCAAAACCTGCCATTTTAACCGCCCATGCCACCGCATCAATGCCAGTCGCTTTGCGTCCCCCATGGGTAAAGATTTCCCATTGATTGTCACCCACTTTTTTGGCATCAATCGCTACCACGATACACTGACTGCCAAAACGTGCTGCCGCTTCACCGACAAATTCAGGGTTAAAAATTGCCGCTGAATTAATCGATACTTTATCCGCGCCCGCGTTTAGCAAGTGACGAATGTCATCGACTTTACGCACCCCGCCGCCCACGGTCAGCGGTACAAATACGGTCTCTGCCATGCGTTCAACCGTGTGATAGGTGGTGTCGCGTCCATGATGGGTAGCGGTGATGTCCAAAAAAGTGATTTCATCCGCGCCTTGTTCGTTGTAGCGCTGCGCCACTTCAACAGGGTCGCCCGCGTCTTTGATGTCGACAAATTGTACACCTTTGACCACCCGACCATTGTCAACATCAAGGCAAGGGATAATTCGTTTTGCTAACATATTCGATTTCCTTCTATAATAGCCGTAAGTTTATCAAATTTACTTTGCCATTACCGCAGTTTTATCGGTGTGCTGCGCTTCAAGGATGCCTTATGTCTGTATATACCCAGTTGACTGACCAACAATTTAGTGATTTTTGCCAACAATTTGGCGTGGATTTTGCCAAAGCCATACCTATCACACAGGGTATCAAAAACAGTAATTGGTTTATTGAAACAACCACGGACAAAGCCGGCGAGCCGTCTTATGTATTTACCTTGTTTGAAGAACGCAAACCGCATGAAATTCAAAAAATGGCGATTATCCTAAATCGCTTGAAAGACCAGCTACCCGTAGCAGCACCGCTAGCCGCCAAAAACGGCGAGTTTTTGCTGTATTTTGACAACAAAGCCATTGTGGTGTCACCAAAACTCTCGGGCGGTCACCCGAAAGCAACCACGCCTGATATGTGCCGTCAAATGGGCGAGGCTTTAGCCGTTCTTCACCAAACCTTGCAAACCTTGAACCCGGCGCAAAACTATGGCGTTGAGTTATATCCTTGGCATCTAGTGCGTGACCGTGAAACCAAGTTTATGCCAAGCGATGAAGCCAAACTGATGAATGATATTTGGCAAGCGTACGAAACCGTAGCGAGCAAAAATTTGCCAACAGGTTTATGTCATCTAGATATGTTTGCCGATAACACGCTGTGGGATTTTAGTGATGAAACCCAGCCAACACTCACAGGTTTGCTTGATTTTACCGAAGTCAGTGTTGAAAATTTTGTGATGGATGTGGCGATTACCATTAATGATTTTTGCACCACTTGGGGTAACGCCAATGATGGCGAAGCGGTGAATTTTGATGACGCCAAAATGCAAGCGTTTTTACAAGGGTACGAGAGCAAACGCGCTTTGAACGATGATGAGAAAAAGGCATTGCCGATTATGATGGCTATGGCGGGCGTGACGTTTTGGCTGCTGCGTTTGAATGTGATTTATTATAACCGTCAGCAAGGTCGCACGGGCGATAATATTATGGTGAAAAATCCTGATTTGATGAAACGCCTGGCCAGCTTTCATTGGGGGAAGGTTAAATAAGGCATTGCGGTGTTTTTATCGCATGGCAGAATTTACCAAATCGTCAATAGGTACATTGGTAAAACAAATAGATTGGTAAAAAAGGGACAAAAGAAAGCCCCGATTACGTTTATCCTAAAAAGAATAACGCAGGGTTGGGGGCATATTACCTCTAATTGTTATACTATCTTCACTGTCAAATCCATGCTTACAGGACAATAGAGATGAACGATAGCAATCACTGGCAAAAACTTGCCCAATACCCGACCAACTTATTGGCAGAAACCCACGCCATCTATTTACAAAACAACGGCATCAACGTACAGATTCAACTCGTTGATTTGATGGGATTAAACACAGGCGGTGTGCTATGGGTTGCCCCTGAAGATGTTGAGCAAGCCAAAGCTTTGCTCGATAATATCGATGACACCTCGCAACTAGCGGATGACGACTTGGTAGACAATAACGACTCAGCAAAATTGCAGTAGAAAGGAACCCTAATCACCATGTGCCAACTTCTGGGTATGAATTGCAACACACCCACTGATATTCATTTTAGCTTTGCGGGGTTTCGTCAGCGGGGCGGGCAGACCGATATCCATACTGATGGGTTTGGCATTGTGTTTTTTGAAAAAAATCCCGACCCATCGCAGGGTAATCGTAAAGCAGGGCTGCGTCAATTTCACGATGACAAGCCAAGTTTCTGCTCACCGGTGGCGGATTTAGTCAACAGTTATCCGATTAAGGCGATGAATGTGATTAGCCATATTCGCAAAGCCACGCAAGGCACAAATTGCTTGGCTAATACCCACCCATTTGTCCGTGAGGTATGGGGCGAGGAATGGGCGTTTGCGCATAATGGGCAATTGCAGATGGATTTTATTGACCAGCTCAGTCCTGTGCCCACCCACTATCAGCCCGTAGGTACAACCGATTCGGAGATGGCGTTTTGTTATCTGCTCAATCGACTCAAATCACAGTTTAGTGAGCCGCCCAGTGACGAGGTGTTATTCCAGTTTTTGACCACGATTTGTCGTGAGTTATCGGCGTTGGGCTTGTTTAATTGTCTCATTAGCAATGGCGATTGGCAGCTAGCGTATGCAGGGAGTTTGCTATTTTTTATTACCCGTAAAGCGCCATTTGGTGAGGCGAAGCTCGCTGACAGTGAGCTGGCGATTGATTTTAGTGAAGTGACCTCGCAGACCGATAAAGTGACCTTGATTACCACCATTCCTTTGACTTATAACGAACACTGGCAACAGCTGTATGTGGATGAATGTTTGATGTTTCGGGATGGTGATATTTTATTTAAAGATATCCCTAATAATCCGACCCGCTTAACCATTGAAGAAGGCATTGCCATCGCCCGCAAAGTGGGGGCGAGCTTATAATATGATAAAAGTCGCTTATTCTGATATTTTTAAATATGACGTTCCTGAGCGTCACCGTTTCCCTATGCAAAAATATCCGATGATTGCGGCGCGGTTATTGGCGGAGGGTACATTCAACCCAGCCAATTTTTTTACCCCGCAGCGATTGAGCGAAGACGAAATTCTCACCACACATACACAAACCTACTGGCAGCATCTAAAACACCAAACATTGCCCGCTAAAGACGCGCGTGCCATCGGCTTTGAGATGACGCCAAGGCTCGTTGAGCGGGAACGTGTGATTGCCCACGGCACTTATGAATGTGCGCTATTCGCCAAACAATTCGGTGTCGCGCTCAACATCGCAGGCGGCACCCACCATGCCTTTGCCGATCATGGCGAAGGGTTTTGCGTGTTTAACGATGTGGTGGTGGCGAGTAATTTATTGTTGGCACGTGGACAGGCGACCCAAATTCTGACCGTGGATTTGGATGTGCATCAAGGCAACGGTACAGCGCATTTGATGGCAAATGAACCCCGAGTATTTACCTTCAGTATGCATGGGGCAAAAAACTATCCGTTTCGCAAGCAAGCATCCGATTTGGATATTGATTTGCCAAACGAGACAGGCGATGACGCGTATTTAGCACTATTAATGGATACGCTGCCAGCACTCATCACAAAAGTGAAACCCGATATGCTGTTTTACCAGTCCGCTGTGGATGTGCTCGCCACCGATAAGCTCGGTAAACTTGCGCTCACCCGTGACGGCTGTGCCAAGCGTGATGCGTTTGTATTTAGCCAAGCCAAAGCCCATGGAATCCCAGTGGCGGTGGTGATGGGTGGCGGCTACTCAGAAAACATCGACGATGTGGTGGAAGCCCATTGCAATACCTTTCGCATGGCAAAAAGGCTGTATGAGTGAGTGTTAAGAGATAAAAAAAGCCCTGTTTCCCAGAGCTTTTAAGTTTACAGAGCTTTTAAAATAAACCGTTGTTCTGCTAATCAATGCGCTAATGCATACACTAATCATTAAGCTAATACTTTCTCAAGCGCTTGCTTAAAACGGCTGACTGTGCCGTCGACATCTGTTAATTTATCTAACCCAAATAGACCTAAACGGAATGTTTTAAAGCTGTCAGGTTCGCCAACTTTCAGTGGCACGCCGCCTGCAATTTGTAAGCCTTGGGCTGCAAATGCTGCACCTTTATGCATATCATCACGGTCGGTATAGACCACAATTACACCCGGCGCTTGGTAGCCTTCAGCTGCGACGCTGATGATATCGTGTTGATTGAGGACAGAGAGCACTTTTTGACCCAATTCAAATTGGGCGCTTTTGAGTTTATCAAGTCCAATCGCTTCGGCTTCTTTGACGGTATCGCGGAATTTGGTCAGCCCATCGGTTGGCATCGTCGCATGATACGCATGACCGCCATTTTCATAAGCGCGCATGATAGTGAGCCACTGTTTGAGATCCAGCCCAAAACTGGTCGATTCGGTGGCTTCCACTTTGGCAACCGCTTGTTCATTCATCATTACTAGCCCCGCACATGGCGTGCTTGACCAGCCTTTTTGTGGCGCAGAGATGAGCACATCAATGCCCAACGCTTTCATGTCAAGCCATATACAGCCTGATGCGATACAGTCGATGACCAGTAAACCACCGACGCTATGTACCGCATCGGCAAGTTGTTTGATGTAGTCATCAGGCAGCATCAAGCCTGCCGCGGTTTCGACATGCGGGGCAAATACCACCGCAGGTTTTTTAGATTGAATCTCAGCGACAGCCGCGTCGATTGCCACTGGCTCAAACTGCTGTTGTTGCCCAATTGAATCGCTGTTGTCGCCGATATGTGCGGTCAGGACGGTCACGTCATCCGTGATACGACCTTTTTCAAGGATTTGCGTCCAGCGAAAACTAAAAAAACCGTTGCGGATGATAAGCACTGTTTGGTCAGTGGCAAGCTGGCGCGCAACCGCTTCCATACCGTAAGTCCCTGTACCGGGCACGATTGCCACCGCATCAGCGTTGTACACGTTTTTTAAACTTGTGGACAAATCATTCATCACGGTTTGGAATTTTTTGGACATGTGATTGAGCGAGCGGTCGGTATAGACCACAGAGTATTCTAATAAACCGTCTGGATCAATATCTTGGCGTAGCGCTGGCATGGGACTCTCCTTTAATATCGTTGTCTTGTTGTCTTTATCGCAAAATCGCAAATAAAATTAGTCTAGCAAAAAAGCCCTTTTAAAAAACAAAAAAATTGTAGAGCGGTTGTTAAAGTTTTTGTTATCAATGGTGCAGCGATTAAGCCAAAAACTGTCCACAGCAGCGTTTGTATTTCTCACCACTACCACAGGGGCAAGGCTGCTTTTGGGTCACAGGCATGACCACTGTCGGATCCAAAAAATACCAACGGCTGTTGTCATGGGTGGGTATATTCACAAAAGTGGATAGCTCATGATGGACGCCTTTGCTGTCTAAACCTTTGTTGTCTAAAACCGCTAAGTCCAAACCCGCTAAGTCCAAACCCGCGGAATGCCCAGTCGATGCATTAGGCAAGTAAAAGTAGGCTTTAAACTCGACTTGTGCATGGCGTTTGCCGAGTTTTGCTAGATGGTTGATGACTTCAAGTCCTGCCCAGTCGGTCTGCTGCGCCCAGTCGCTAATTGCTTTTGTATCGAGTAGCGGCCGTTGAAAAGGTGCGGTAGTGGCAACGATATACTCGACATGTTGAAGCACAAATGCCGCGTACCGAGCGCGCATTAGCTGTGCTGCGTTATCGGCGAATTTTTGCCCCATATGCAGGGGCGCACAGCAATCAGCATAAGACAGTGTAGAACCGCACGGGCAAGATGACGTATGTATCATATTAATGAATGTTCGGTAGGTTGATGGCGGTAGGCAAGATATTTTTCTTTAAAATAAGCCAACTAATCGGGTCTTGTAGCGTCTGCCAAAATACCTTAAATGGCGGGGCAAACACAATCAGGGCAGCCAAGATGGCATATAAGCCCAAGTACCAGCCTACTTGATCGAATTTAAACACTTTAAACGCGGTACCAAAAGATTTTTTGACACTCAGCCCTAACAGGTTGACGCTAAACATCTCATCTAACAGCAGATGAACAATGGCGCCAAACATCAAAAACAGCCCTAAAAACCAACTGATAACAGCGCCTTGCTTAAACCCATAAAAGCTAGCGTACACGAGGGTCATCGCCATAATACCCAAATAGGGAATCGAGTGCACGATACCGCGGTGCACCGTCAATTTGCTATATAAATTAAACACACCGTAGCGCATCAGCAAATAAGATGCTAACCACAATCCTGCCAATGCAACCAACGAAAACTGCCCGACACACAAGATAACAATAAAAAATGCGCTCAACAGCGATACGACATTAAATCCTACGGTCGCGGGTACTGAGTGGTCCAAATCAATATCGGGCAGCAAGCCACCAATGGTACCAGCCACCACACACATCAAATATTCAGGCGCGGTCAGCATCCCTGCCTTATAAATCACCAAGCCAGTGACGCCACTTGCGACAAAAGCGACGCTTATGTGGGTGTTAAAATTTGCCATAGTCTTCGCCCAGTTTCCTAATAGCTTAAAATCAGCGAGTCAAAACTCAAGTGGTAAAATCCCGAGTGGTAAAACTTAGTGGCTAAAATCAAGTAGCTAGAATCAAGTAGCTAGAATCAAGTAGCTTAAATCAAGTAGCTCAAAGCAGATAGCCAAAAAATCATTTATCCCATACGCAATTGCGCGCTCAATTATATGCTAATTTTGATGACAAAGCGTCAACTGAGCGCAAGGAAAATTGATTTTTTGGGGTGAGGCATGCGGCATGGGAAAAAAGCAAACTGCTGTAACCTAGCGTGTGGCAAGACAATACTAGAAGATACCAAAAACAAAAAAGCCATCGTCCGTCAGACAATGGCTTTTTTAAATAAGTGGCGTCCCCACGGGGATTCGAACCCCGGTTACCGCCGTGAAAGGGCGATGTCCTAGGCCTCTAGACGATGGGGACGCAATCGCACGAGGTGCTCTAAGCAGACTTAATAGTGGTGGAGCTAAGCGGAGTCGAACCGCTGACCCCTTGCATGCCATGCAAGTGCTCTACCAACTGAGCTATAGCCCCATTTTTGGGAATTATTTAGACTGCTTTGCCTAAGAGTGCGCGTATTTTATTGAAAACTGATTTTGCTGTCAAGATGATTTTTGCCTAAAAACACAAAATTTTTACCCATTCTTGCTATAATGATGCCTGCTTAATGTTACCTTCATATAATGACTGTAAATTAGTTATATTTTGTTGTTTTGTCTAAAATTATAAGGATAGCCCATGTGGTTGGTTGATTTTATTTTGCATATCGGTGACCATTTACAAGAATTGGTCAAAAATTATGGCAATTGGATTTATGCGATTTTGTTTGCCATTGTGTTTTGCGAGACCGGTCTGGTGGTGTTGCCATTTTTGCCCGGGGATTCGATGTTGTTTGCCGCAGGCACCATTGCCGCAGTGGGCGATATGAATATTTTTGTGCTGATTGGTTTATTGATTGTGGCGGCAATATTGGGTGATTTTGTCAATTTTGAGATTGGCAAACACTTTGGGCAAAAGTTATTTTCCAATCCCAATTCCAAGATTTTTAAGCAAAGCTATTTGCAAAAAACCCACGATTATTATGAAAAATACGGCGGACGCACCATTATTATTGCCCGTTTTATTCCCATTGTACGCACTTTTGCGCCGTTTGTAGGCGGGATGGGGAACATGAATTATGCCCAGTTTGCTCGCTATAACATCGTTGGCGCGGTATTATGGGTCGTATCTTTTACCACGCTAGGCTATTTTTTTGGTCAATTACCTTTTGTCAAAGAACATTTCTCGTGGATTATGATTGCGATTATCGTGTTTTCGGTGGTGCCAATGATTGTCGAAATCATTCGTCATCGCAAGGATAAATAATTGAATTAGTCTTCAAAAATAACGCTAATATGCCAAAGTCAATCTAGCATTTAGCGTTGCCTTCCAAATTTAGATTTTATCAGCCACCTATCATCGCTAGGATTCAATTTATAAAAATTCGATAGTCAGCTATAATAGCCGCTAATTTAAAATTTTCGTAAAATTGAGAAATCCATGTCAAAAGTCCGCACCCGTATTGCCCCAAGTCCTACAGGCTTTCCCCACGTTGGCACCGCCTATATTGCCCTATTTAACCTTGCCTTTGCCAAAGCGCATGGCGGTGACTTTATCCTGCGCATTGAAGACACCGACCAAACGCGCTCCACCGCGCAATCTGAACAAATGATTTTGGACGCCCTGCGCTGGGTCGGTCTTGACTGGTCAGAAGGTCCAGACGTCGGCGGTCCACACGCACCGTATCGCCAAAGCGAGCGTAAAGACATCTACAAACAATACGCCGAAGAACTGTTGGACAAAGGTCATGCGTTCCGCTGTTTTGCCACAGCCGAAGAGTTAGATCAAATGCGAGCCGAACAAATGGCGCGGGGTGAAACCCCAAAATATGACGGTCGCTATGCGAACCTTTCCCGTGAACAATCGGACAAGCTCGCCGCCGAAGGCAAGCCATTTGTCATTCGTATGCGTGTGCCAGACGAGGGTGTATGTAAATTTGACGATATGCTACGTGGCGAGGTCGAGATTCCTTGGTCACAAGTGGACATGCAAGTGCTACTCAAAACCGACGGTCTACCCACCTACCATTTGGCAAACGTGGTCGATGACCATTTGATGCAGATTACCCACGTCATCCGTGGCGAAGAGTGGATTAACTCTGCCCCAAAACATCAACTATTGTATAAATATTTTGGTTGGGATATGCCCGTACTCTGTCATATGCCACTGCTCAGAAACCCCGACAAATCCAAACTATCCAAACGCAAAAACCCAACATCTATCACTTATTACCGTGATGCAGGTGTGTTGCCAGAAGCCTTGCTCAACTATTTGGGACGGATGGGCTACTCCATGCCAAATGAAGCTGAAAAATTCACCTTGGATGAAATGATTGCCAGTTTTGACATCAAACGGGTGTCGCTTGGTGGTCCGATTTTTGACGTGGAAAAACTCACTTGGCTCAATGGCGAATGGTTGCGTTCACTGTCACCCGAAGCCTTAAAAACCAAAATTCTCGATTGGGCAAATGACAGCGACAAACTCACCGCCATTGCCAAAGCCATTCAGCCACGCATTAACTTGTTGTCGGATGCAGTGAATTGGTCGGGCTTTTATTTC
Source organism: Faucicola osloensis (assembly GCA_019353055.1). Taxonomy (GTDB): domain Bacteria; phylum Pseudomonadota; class Gammaproteobacteria; order Pseudomonadales; family Moraxellaceae; genus Faucicola; species Faucicola osloensis_C. The sequence goes on along the minus strand of JABAHL010000003.1, from coordinate 143,248 downwards.
CAAAACTTGCCAACGATTAGTGAGGCAGATTTTGAGCATAAAGTGTTATCCACTGAGCAAACCGTGGAGATTCTACAACTTGCGCAATGGCAGTTAGAAACCCTGCCTGTATGGACGGAGGAGAATATCCAAGCGGTATTGTCTGGCTTAGCAGGCGAGATGGGCATTAAGTTGCGTGATTTTATGTCGCCATTTTTTATTGCCATCGCAGGTAGCAAGTCAAGCACACCTGTGATGAATTCAATGTATTTGATTGGGGCAGATATGACATTGCAGCGCCTGCGTCATGCCATTGAGGTATTGGGTGGTGTCAGTAAGAAAAAAGCGAAAGAATTGGAAAAACGTCATAAAGCATTGCCAAGCTTTTTGACCCAATAAGCTTAATTGTTTTGTATAAAAGTCCGTCGCTATGGCGGATTTTTTATTTTAATGGAAGTAACCTAGGGTCATGCTAAATAACATGAATAAACCTAACAAAAATGGTATCATACCTAGCAAAATCAGCTTCTAATTTTTACAATTTAAAGGTAATCATCATGGCAAATCTTCAAAACGAACTCGCCCAAGTACAGCATATCAGCGGTGAATTACACACCAATGCCCACGCCAAAATCGGTATGGTGGTAGGACGTTTTAACAGCTTTGTGGTAGAAAGTTTGGTCAGCGGCGCGATTGATACCTTACTGCGTCATGGTATCGCAGGTAGCAATATTACTGTCGTGCGTGTACCGGGTGCTTGGGAAATTCCGCTGGCGGTTGCCCGTATGGCACAAACCGATAAATTTGACGCTATCATTGGTTTAGGCGCGGTGATTCGTGGTAGCACGCCGCACTTTGATTTTGTCGCTGGTGAATCTGCTAAAGGCTTAGGCGCGATTGGGTTGGATTATGACGTGCCTGTCATTAATGCAATTTTGACCACAGACAGCATCGAACAAGCCATTGAGCGCTCTGGTACCAAAGCATGTAACAAAGGCTCAGAAGCAGCCATGGTCGCGCTTGAGATGATTAACGTGTTGGGTCAAATTGACGCACAAATGGCTGGTGAATAAGGTAGCGATATGACTGATAATTCAACCCAAACCTCACCACAGAAGGCGAGTCAAGACAACGCCGTCAATTATAAAACTAGCCTGACCGCGATTCGTAAAGCACGCCGCTTTGTGGTGCAAGGGTTATATGAATGGCTGTTGACAGGCAATCCATCGCACGAAATCGAAGCGCATACCCGCAGTGAGAATGCCATGCACACGGTGCATTTGGGCTATTATCACGAGCTACTGAGCAAAATCATTGAGCAAAGCGATGACTTAATCGCCTATATCGACAGCCTACTTGATCGCCCTTGGACACGTCTAGATAAAGTGGAGCAAGCGGTATTGCTTGTCGGTGCGTATGAGATGAAGCAGCACTTAGAAGTGCCTTACAAAGTAGTGATTGATGAAGCGATTCAGCTCAATACCCATTTTGGCTCATCAGATGGCTATAAAATGATTCATGTGGTGATGGATAAAATCGCCAAAGACGCGCGTATGCCTGAAGTAGAGGCGGATGCCAAAAAAGCCAAAACAGAGGATGCGCCGCAGCCGCCATCTGAAGCGACCACTGAAGAAGAAAAATAATACCGTAAAGGGCGTACTCGCTACGCCCTTTTATGTTCGATACGGATGGCTAAGATGTCCGAATTTTCTTTGATTTATCAACATTTTCAACACTGTACACGCAAAAATCCTTTGACCCAAGTGGGTATTGGGGATGATTGCGCGATAAGCAGTATGCCAAGTGATTGCGAACTGGTGAGCTGTATTGACACGCTGGTTGCAGGTCGACATTTTCCCTTATCAACATCCGCTTATGCCATCGGCTATAAATCGGTCGCGGTCAATTTATCCGATTTGGCAGCGATGGGGGCGACGCCCTATGCGATATTGCTAGGCATTAGCTTGCCTGCTAAGCTTGCACAGGATGACTGGCTCAAACCATTCGCCCAAGGCATCGCGGACATTTGCAACCGATTTGATGTCGAGCTCATCGGTGGCGATACCACCCAATCAAACACCTTAACCATCTCTGTCACTGCACTGGGTTTTGTGCCAACCGGGCAAGCTATTACCAGAGGGGGCGCAAAAGTCGGTGATATCATCTGTGTGAGTGGTGAGATTGGCTCAGCAAGTTTTGCGTTACAGCAGATTTTAGACGCTGAAAAATCTGAGCGGCACAATATCGCTTTACAACCAATCGCTTTACAGCCGGCACTCGATTTACCTGTTCCGCAAGTTGAGCTCGGACAAAAATTACGTGGGTTCGCCCATAGCATGATTGATATTTCAGACGGGCTAGGGCAGGATTTGGGTCATATTCTAACCGCATCACAGGTGGGCGCGGTGGTCGATTTAGCCAATATTCCAACGCATCCACGATTACAAGCCTTACCAAATGCTGATAAGTGGCAACATCAGCTCAATGGTGGCGATGATTATCAGCTGTGCTTTACTATGAGTGAGCAAAATTTTGTCAAATTTAATCAACAGTTTTCGGATAAAATTTTTGCCATTGGCAAAATTGTCACAGAAAACGGCTTGAGGCTGACTTATAATAACCAACCAATTGAATTTTCGATTACTGGCTATCAGCATTTTTAGCCAAAGAACGCCCTATGACTCAACTGCATAAACCCGACGTCCGTAAAGCCAATGTTTGCCCGCCTTGTCCGCCAACCGCGAGCGTTTGGGAAAAACTGATTTATTGGCTCGGTATCGGCTTAGGCTCAGGATTGCCAAAGCGCGCTGCTGGGACGTGGGGCACGGTGGGTGGGCTAGTGGTTGCCATTCCGATGTTATGGCTGGGTTTTTGGGGGTTTTTGGCGGTTACGGTGGTGGGCGCTCTAGTCGGTAGTTATATCTGCGGTAAAACGTCTGATTTGATGGGTGTACATGATGACCCGCATATCGTGTGGGATGAATGGGTCGGCATGTGGGTGTCACTCCTGCCAATTTTATGGCTGCATTTCTACGATGATGCTTTATTGCAAGGTCATCAGTTAAGCTTACTGCTACTATACTTTGCTGCATTTGTCGCGTTTCGTTTTTTTGATATTTTAAAACCTTTTCCGATTAAATGGGTGGATAAAAATGTGAGCGGCGGTTTTGGTATTTTGATTGATGACATTTTGGCGGGGCTGATGGCGGGGGTTGTGCTAATAGTCTTTGTAAGTGTGCTCGTTATTTATGTTTAACCTGTTGTATCATTAAAATTAGTTTAAAAAAGATAAGGGATTCCCATGACCAACTTAACCACCATCATCATGGCAGCGGGTAAAGGCACTCGCATGAAATCGAGCAAGCCAAAAGTACTACAACCGCTGGCAGGCAAGCCTTTGCTACATCACGTACTCGCCACTGCCAAACAATTGGGTAGCCAAAAGAATATCATTATCTATGGTTTTGAAGGTCAGCAAGTCAAAGATGCCTTTGCCGATGAACAAATTGATTGGGTCGAGCAAGCTGAGCAATTGGGCACGGGTCACGCGGTACAAATGACTTTGCCGGTGTTGCCTACGGATGGGAAAAGCTTGATTTTATCAGGGGATGTGCCACTTATTGGCGTCGATACCTTAGAGAAATTGGCAAATACAGACAGCCGTTTTGCCATGCTGACCCTAAACTTAGCCAACCCATTTGGTTTGGGTCGTATAGTGCGTGACAACAATCAAGTAATCGCGATTGTTGAAGAAAAAGATGCCAACGATGAGCAAAGACAAATCACTGAAATCAATAGCGGTGTGTACTGTGTCGCCAATGATATTTTGCATCGATATCTCAATAACTTGACTAATAACAATGCCCAAGGCGAATACTATCTCACCGATATCGTCAAAATGGCGGTGGATGATGGCATTGAAATCGCTACCGTATCGCCGACCCATCAGTTTGAAATCGAAGGCGTGAATGACCGTCTGCAGTTGGCAAATCTAGAGCGTACTTGGCAAACACATCAAGCCGAAGCATTGATGCAACAAGGCGTGCATCTGATTGACCCAAGCCGTTTTGATTTACGCGGTTCGCTCAAAGTTGGCAAAGATGTGCAAATTGATATTAATGTCATCATTGAAGGTGACTGTGAGCTAGGTGATAACGTCAAAATCGGCGCAGGTTGTATCATTAAAAACAGCAAAATCGCCAGGGGTACTGTGGTGCAACCTTACAGTCTATTTGACAATGCGGTAGTGGGTGAAGACAACCAAATCGGACCATTTGCCCGTCTGCGCCCCAATGCGGTCACTGACAAAGAGGTGCATATCGGTAACTTTGTGGAGCTTAAAAACACCCAAATGGCAAGCGGCGCTAAAGCCAATCATTTGGCGTATTTGGGCGATGCCACCATTGGACAAAGGACCAATATTGGTGCAGGCACGATCACTGCCAATTATGATGGGGTCAATAAGTTTAAAACCGAAATCGGTGATGAGGTCAGAATTGGCTCAAATGCGGTGCTGATTGCCCCTGTGACCATTGGTGACCGTGCCACCATTGGCGCTGGTAGTGCCATCAGTAAAGCCTGCCCTGCCGAAAAACTGTCCATCGCCCGTGGCAAACAAGTCACGATTGAGGGGTGGCAACGTCCTGAAAAAAAATCTTGATATTTAAATGTCTGCCTAAATTTAACAAATTCTTGCTTAATACGATAAACTTGCTTTATACGATAAAGCCGTTTGATTAAGTAACAATAAAACAATCTAACGACTGTGTAAACGGGGGGATTGTTTTTCACAGCAGTCAAATTTGATTGCTCACACCAAAAACTGGATACTAAGGAACAGTTATGTGCGGTATCGTTGGCGCCATTCGTGCGCAAGACAATGTGGTAGATTTTTTAACCGATGGCTTAAAACGCCTAGAATATCGGGGTTATGACTCATCGGGTATTGCGGTGCAAACCGATGAAGGACTCAAACGCGTGCGCCGAGTGGGGCGTGTTGCCTTGATGGAAGCCGCTGCCAAAGAGCGCGGCGTGTATGGTCACACCGGTATCGGTCACACTCGCTGGGCAACCCACGGCGGCGTCACTGAGCCAAATGCGCATCCGCATATCTCGGGTGATTTGATTTCGGTGGTACATAATGGCATCATCGAAAACTTTGAAGCCGAGCGCGCTCGCCTTCAGCAAAATGGCTATCATTTTGAGTCACAAACCGACACCGAGGTCATCGCCCATGCGGTGCACCAGCACTACGTACAAAACGGCGGTGATTTATTCAAAGCGGTGCAAGCGGCGACCCAGCAATTTCATGGCGCGTATGCGATTGCGGTGATTGCCAATGATATGCCACAAAACATGGTGGTGGCGCGTATGGGCTGTCCGTTACTCATTGGCTTAGGTGAGCATGAAACCTTTATCGCATCGGATGTCTCAGCAGTTGTCGCCTTTACCCGTCAAATCATGTATCTTGAAGATGGTGATATTGCGCAGTTGACCGCAGATGGCGTGGTACAAATGATTGACAAACAAGGCAATCCAGCGACCCGCAAAGCCACCACTTCGCAAGTGTCCTTAGCGTCTCTTGAACTAGGGGCTTATAGCCACTTTATGCAAAAAGAAATCTACGAGCAGCCAAAAGCGGTGTCAGATACCGCCGAAATTTTTTTGGATGCCGGGTTTATCGCCAACAACTTTGGTGAAAATGCTGAAGCCGTTTTCAATGATATCGACAGTATTAAGATTCTTGCCTGTGGCACGTCGTATTATGCTGCATCGACCGCCAAATATTGGTTGGAAAGTATTGCCAAAATTGCCACCGATGTCGAAATCGCTAGCGAATACCGTTATCGTGAGGTGATTGCCAATCCAAAACAATTGATTATCACCATCTCGCAATCAGGGGAAACGCTAGATACCATGGAGGCGCTAAAATACGCACAAGCCATGGGTCACAAACATAGTCTATCCATCTGTAACGTGATGGAATCCGCCTTGCCTCGTGCCAGTGAGCTAGTAGTCTATACCCGAGCCGGTGCGGAGATTGGGGTCGCCTCAACCAAAGCCTTTACCACCCAGTTAGTGGCTTTATTTGGTTTGGCGGTGACACTCGGTCGTGTGCGTGGCTATGTGGATGACACTAAACTGGTCGAATACACCAATGCGCTGCGCAGCTTGCCCAATGATATTCAATATGCGCTCAATCTTGAGCCACAGATTAGCAGCTGGTCAAGCAAATTTGCTGATAAGCCAAGCGCGCTGTTTTTGGGTCGTGGTATTCATTACCCGATTGCATTAGAAGGCGCATTAAAGCTCAAAGAAATCACCTATATTCATGCAGAAGCCTATCCTGCTGGCGAGCTAAAACACGGTCCACTGGCATTGGTTGATGAAAACATGCCTGTGGTGGTGATAGCGCCAAATGACAGCCTACTTGATAAAGTCAAAGCCAATATGCAAGAAGTCTCGGCGCGTGGCGGTGAGTTGTTTGTATTTACCGATCTTGATAGTGATTTTTCCGATAGTGAGGGCGTACACGTGATTCGCACCCCACGTCATATTGGCGTGTTATCGCCCATAGTACACACTATTCCTGTACAATTGTTGTCTTACCATGTTGCGCTTGCCAAAGGCACAGACGTTGATAAACCCCGTAATTTGGCCAAAAGCGTCACGGTGGAATAAGCTAAGCTGATACAAAAAAACCGCTGTAGTAGTACAATTAATTATCATACCGAACAATTAATTATCATACTAAACAATTAATTATCATACTATTGACACCTGTTTTGTCCTTTGTTATTCTGCTTTTAAGAATAACAAAGGATGTTTTATGCCTTTCAAAAAACCACAATCTTATCAACCTTTTGTAAAGGTGCAGGATATTTCATCACTTGGGCGGTCACATCGAGTGTTTGGACATAAATCAGGTCGTACCCATCATTTGCTATCAGACTTAGAGGTGAGTGTTTTTTTGTTGTTTGAATGGAATATCAATGTGGTGTCGATTAACGAGCAATTTGAGTTGAGTTTGAAAGAGACTTTAGCTTTAGCCGAAGAAGCCAATATCAAACATCCAAGCATTAAAGGCGAAGATAAGGTCATGACTTCGGACTTCTACATCACTTTGAATGCCGAAAATAAAGCTATGACTTCACAAATGGCATTACAAGTTAAGTACGCTAAAGACCTAGATGACCCAAGAACGCTTGAGAAAATTGAATTAGAACGACGTTTCTGGAAACGTAAGGATGTTCCTTTCTATATTATTACTGAAAATGATATTCCAAAAACGGTGTCAACCAATATTAAGTGGCTTTATCCTGCAAAAAATCTCCATTTAACTCATCTCTCATGGGATGAATTCAAATATTATTCAAAGCAAATCATTCAACACAGCCATCTAACTTTGGTAGACTTTTGTAAAAAATGTGATACCGCAAATAATTTAGAAATTGGAACATCCTTAAGTTGTATGAAAGCATTTTTCGCTCATAACTATATAAGCTTTGATATCACAAAAGACTATCGCAAATTGCTTTGCTCAGAGATTTCGATTGTTGAGAAAAAATATCATAACTGTATCATTGAGGAGATGAAACTTGTTGCGAATCAATGATGTATATGATAATCAAGGCACAAAATTTAGGATTTTGAGTGAATTTGCTAGCGGTTATATTTGGATAAATATTGAATCAGATGTCGCTTTACCTGAGTACATTGAACTTTCTTTGTTAAAAGAGTTAATTGAGCAAGGTGAATGTTTTTTAGTTGATGACCCTTTTAAACATTTAGCTACAATTATTGAAGAGCCGACTTCAAAAAATGCCACGAAAAGAGATGCAAACTTTCAATTAATTCAGTCCATTATTACCCATGCCGAGTTTCACAATCCTAGTATTCGTGGCGATTTGATTAATACTATTATTGGAAATCATAAAACAACGAAACAAACTATTTATCGTCTTTTAAGGAACTATTGGCAAAGAGGGCAAACGCCAAATGCACTTTTACGTTCTTATAATCGCAAAACTGAAGTAAGAAATATTGAAAAAAAATTGGGTAGACCTCGTAAGTTTACCGACGGACAAGGAGCTATAATCACTGATGAGGTTAAAAGGCTATTCAATCTTGTAATTAATCAAAACCTTTTAAATAAAACACAACACTCAGTGATATACGCTTATCGTCAATTTCAACTAAGATTTAAATCGTTATATCCTAAAGTAGCTGATGAAGATATTCCAACGCTTCGTCAGTTTAAGTATTTTTATGATAAACAATATGTTCAATCTGACAGAGTAGTACAAAGAACAGAGAAAAAAATCTATAACAAAGATATTAGGCAACTTCAATCGACAGTAAATACACATATCTTAGGGACAGGCTCAAAATATGAAATTGATGCGACAATTGCTGATATCTATCTACTGTCTGATTCTGATAGGCGAAGCATTGTTGGCAGACCTGTAGTTTATTTAGTAGTTGATTCATTTTCAAGAATGGTCACAGGATTTTATATCGGCTTTGAAAATCCATCTTATGCCACTGCAATGCAAGCATTTAAGATTGCAGTAACGGATAAAGTTGAAATTTGTAGAAAGTTTGATATTAAGATTAGACAAGAGGATTGGCCTTGTGTTGGATTACCTGAAACTATCTTAGCTGATAGAGGGGAGCTTTTGGGGAATCAAATAGAAACAATTGAAAAGAATTTCTCTATTCGTATCGAAAATACACCAGCATATAGAGGTGATTTGAAGGGAATAGTTGAACGTTATTTCAGAACTATACAAGCTAAATTTAAACCTTTCACATCTGCGTACGGTTTAGTTGAAGGAGCAAAAGAGGTACGCAGAGGCGGACACGATTATCGTCTTGATGCAACATTGACTATTTCTGATTTCACTCAAATTATTCTACGTTCAATTCTTATTCATAATAATACTCAGCAGTTAGTTAAATATGATAGAGAAGCTGATATGCCTGCTGATATGCCATTAATTCCCATTAACATTTGGCAATGGGGCATACAAAATCGTACAGGCAAGCTAAGAGCTGTGGATGCAGATATTTTATCGGTTGCTCTTTTACCAAGAAAAGAAGCTACCCTTTCAGATTTAGGATTGAAAGTATTTGGAGTTTATTATCAATGTAAAGAAATAACAGATAAAGGTTGGCTTTATCGGAAAAACTCAGTTAATCGGCCTAAATCTTTTCAAGTCGGATATGAATTAAGTGATGCGTCAAAAGTCTATATCTTTTATGAAGAAAATAGTTTGAAATTCTGGGAAGCGACGCTTGCTGACCGCTCACGAGAATTTGAAAATTGTAGTTGGTGGGAAGTATGGCAAATACAAACTATTCAAAAAAGAACAACTTCTAAACAAGCAATTACAAGTAGTTTAGCCTTAGCAGAGTTAGAAATACAAAATCTTGAAACTCTTGAGCATGCTAAAAAACGTAAGAATAGCAGCCAAGAGTCTAGAGCATCTAAAATCAGTAAAATTAAAGAAAACCGACAAAATGAAAAAAAATTAGAAAGAACAGAAATAAAAACCTCTAATCAGTCAGATAAACCTAAGTTAAGAATAATCGATAATACTGTAGAGAAAGTATCAGATGAAGATATGGCTCTGAATACTCCTATTTATAGCAGTTTATTATTTAAGGATGATTGATATGAATAGTATAAACGCTGAATATAAAAAAACTGGGGTAAAAAGGTATGACGGCAACCCATTTATTGAAGCTCTACCTTCTATACTTGAGCCCAGAGATATAATTTCAGTAATAGGCGATGATGTTTGTTTTTCTGAAAGCGATAAAAGAGCAACAGCAACTATACGTTCACATATGTTAGTAGGATTAATGAATTCATTTTTTCAACCAATTGCTCGTCATATTCAGCTTGAAAATAGACTGTCAATGATGCTTAGAGAGGGATACGTCGGTAGAAATATTGCTGACCAGAACCTTAATAAAAAACTCCAAGAGGGTTATAAAAGAGTAAAAAATAGCGAAATATCGACTTTTTCTTACAAAAACAATGAGTCAACAGCAACTAGTCTAGCATTTATCGGAGCATCAGGAAGCGGTAAAACGACAACAATTAATCGTATTCTAGGTAGTTATCCTCAGTCAATTTATCACCCAAAATATAACTTTACACAGATTGCCTATTTGAAAATTGACTGTCCTCATGATGGGTCTTTAAAAAGCTTATGTATGCACTTTTTTAGAGCAATTGATAAAGTGCTTGATACCAATTATGAAAAAAAATATGGTCAAAAAAGAAATAGCATTGAAAATTTAATTCCTTTAATGGGGCAATTAGCTAATCATCATGCGATAGGAGTACTAATTATTGATGAAATTCAACATTTAAGTATTGGTAAGTCGGGTGGTGCAGAAAAAATGCTGAATTTTTTCGTAACCCTTGTTAATACTGTTAATTTACCTGTAGTGATGGTTGGTACTCCTAAAGCGAGATTCATCTTTGAAGGTGATTTTCGTTCTGCAAGACGTGGTGCAGGTCTAGGTTCAATTTTTTGGGAGCAAATGAAAGAAGAGCCTAATTATATCGATTCTAATGGTAATGTTCAAAAATCGGAGTGGAATGCGTTTACAGATAAATTGTGGCGATATCAATGGCTTACTAATGCAGATATTACACTTTCTGACGAAATTCGTTCGAAATGGTATGAATTGTCGCAAGGAATTCTAGATATTGTTGTTAAACTCTTTGTGTTAGCCCAATTTCGAGCGATTGATTCAGGACTTGAGCGTATTACTGTGAAAGTTTTGGAAAAAACTTTTACAGAAGACCTAAAACCTATTCACCCGATGATTGCAGCGTTACAGTCGGGTATTCCAAATCGTATTGCCGAATTCTCAGACCTTGTTATTCCTGATATTGACAAAAAAATATTACATTTTCAAGAAAAAATGAATAAAGGCGTTGAAGAAGTAGATGATGAAGCTTGCTACCAAGGCCACGAGCCTAGTATTCGACTTCATCGTTTATTAAAAAGTGCAGATTTTAACTCTGAATTATTACCAAAGGTAGTTTCTCAAATATTTGAAGATAATCCTAATTTAGATAGCCAAAATGCTATGATGCTTGCTATGAATGTACTGATGAGCGATAAGTCATCTGAACAACAGCATGATAATAGCTCTTCAAAGTCACAGACAACCGAGAAATCTAAGTCATCTCATAAAACTGTCCCTCAAAAAGATTGGCAAACTCTTCCTAATGACGACTTAAGGTTCTTACTTTCAGAAAAGTCAGACAATGAGAATTTCTATGATTACTTAAAGGCTCATACTAATATAATTTTTGATTATGAAAAATTTTTAAGGGCAGGGTAAATACCTTATGTTAAATTTTCCTATGCCTTATGTAGATGAATTAATATATAGCATAGTTGCAAGAGCAGGTGTTCGAGCAGGCATTATTAGCCCTAAGCAATTATTGGATGAAGTTTTTAATAATCGAAAGGTTATTGCAACCTTTGACTTGCCTAGCCATTTATCATCCATTGTGAAGCTTTATAAAGCAAATCAATATGATACACAAACTTTAATTTACAAGCATACTTTGTTTTCTATTTACTCCCCTTTCTTACCCAATGAGCGAAGATTAAAATGTATAGATTGGATGAAAAATGCCTCGCAAGGTTCAGTTCATCTAGCAAGTGGGCTTAATGCTTCACGATTACCAGTTCTATCTAAAGCTCGTTATTGTCCAATTTGTATTGAAGAACAGGTCAATAAATATGGAGAGAGATTTTGGTCTCGTGACTGTCAAATTATTGGAGCTGATTGCTGTTTGAAACATAAAATCAAACTGATTGATTCAAATTTAGACTTTCGCTCATCTCATCGGCATGAGTTCTTTCAAATATCTGAGACTATTAAAATTCCAGTAACGCAACACTTAATTGCTACGGAAGATGAACTTTTCTTAACTGATAAAATAATTGATTTATTGCATCAACCAGCTATTGAGTCGCCTTCGTATGAGCAATGGTCGGTTTTTTATAACAATTTAGCCTTATCAAATGACTGTATCAAAGGCAAAACCCAGATTGTGTTTGAGAAAATTCGTGAAAAATTTCTTAATCGTTGGGATATCAAGTTGTTAAAACGTTTTAACTTAGATGAGTTGGAGTCCGATAATAATTGGTTAATTTCTATCTTCCGTAAGCATCGTAAAAGTTTTAGTTATCTTGAGCATATTTTGGTTATTGAAGCTTTTTGGCGTAAAACATGGAAATTTGAAGAAATTTTTAATACTGTTAAACCCCTAGAGAAAACAACAGTTGATGATAAAAGGAAAATCCCACAAAATATTGTGTCAGAAATTCCATTTAAGCGGAATCAATGGTTGGCAATTCTTGCAGAAAATAACTTTCAAATTAAGCAGACAAGAGCTTTGAATAAAGCTCTCTACGCTTGGCTGTATCGTAATGATAGAGAATGGCTTGTCAAAGAGCATGAAAAATATCAAAACAAATATATTAGCACCAATGATAAATATGACTGGAATAAACGAGATAAAAAGTTTGTAAAAGAACTTTTAAATTTTAAAAATTCAATCATTGATGATGTCGATGGTGCTAGACGTTCAAGAAATTTTTGGATAAAAAACTCTCAGAACTCATCACTTATTGAAAAAAATCTCTCAAAACTTCCACTTGTCACTGCTTTTTTGAATCGTTATTCTGAAGATATTTCAGACTATCAAATTCGCCGTCTTACTAATGTTTATATTAATAGAATACAGAATCAAGAATCGTTATCAGAATGGATTATATTGAGAGAGGCGGGTCTCAGTGAAGAAAGATTGACGGAAATAGCTAAAAGATTTAACTTTACAATTAGAACTAAAATAGTAAACAAAATAATCTAAGGGCAAGACAAATGAATTTTGATAATTTACCCAAAAACTCTTTAGTAACACAAATTGATAACGTTGTTAAGAGAAAAAATAACTGGAAAGAATGGTATTTAGGGTTTAATTATCAGACTTACCTTAATGAAAGTAATGACACAAATTTTACTCGGGTAAGGTTCAGTAATGCTCCAATTCTGGCAGTTGGCAGAATTTTTAATCAAACTATAGATAATAAAAATTTTGGTCACAAAACTTTATTGCTTAACGATTTGAACTTAAGTAACTACAAAAAAAATAAAACAGGCACAACTCCTAATAAAAAATATTTTGACTTTGATTCTTTGGTCGAATTAGAGAATGATAAAAAATTAATAAAAGTTCGAATACCAAAGCTAGAATTAGCAAGAATATTATTTTTTCACAGTACCTACTTAACTTTATCAAGCCTAGAAGAAAGACCTTTTGAAAGGGATTTCGCTATAAAGGAACTTGATGACAAGTATATAGTCAATGTACTGCCCCATTGCAGTATTCCTAAATCATTATTTTCATCACCTAGCTTTCGTAGCTATTTATCATGGATTTTATTGAATTCTATGATTCGCCAAAGTTATGAAAGTATTTACAAGTCCTTTAACCAAAATAAATTCCAAGATGGTATTTGGCATAAATGGGACTTTAATTTTGAACCTCCGAGCTTACAAAATTTTGTTATGAAAGTAAGGGGCGAGTTTTTGAATGGAAGTGTTTTTTATGTGCATGAAATTACGGGGTTAAGTCATTTAAAATCAGGTATAACAAAGGCTGTCGAATTTCATGGAGACATGTTTATTGAAGAAAATAAATCTGTTTATGAAGTAGATAAGGATAGAGGGAGTAATAGTGACAATGAGTCAGTGCAAATCAATGAAATTGAAAATGCAAATTCAGACTTGCAACCTCAGATTATTAAAGCTCCAAAAGTTACATTTGAGTTCTTAGAGCCTATTTCTTCGAAAATAAAACCAAAAACAATGGTTGATAAATCAACTGTTAAACCTGTTAATGAAGATGGAAACGCTGAAACAGATGGGCTTATGACCAAAGTTGCAACGGATGAAGCAACGATATCAGGTACAGTCAGAAAAGGAGATTTTGATAATACTGATGATAAGTCGCACAAAGATTTGTTGTTTCGACAAAATTTTAAAGGTCTGTTGGATGCCCTTGAAAAGCTTGATTTACAAGCCTTTAATGATGACTATTTAGAATTACCGTATGTCCCTAGATGTCGTCTCTACATGAAATCAGATGGTAATGAACGAACTATGTTACAAGCAAGATTTGTCTATAAAGGACAAAAATTTGCATTATTTGAAATTGATACAACAGATTATGTTAAAAAAAAGAAACGGTTATCAACTCTTATTGTGGCTTTAGATGATGAGAATTTTGAGAGAGTACCATTCGAATTTTTACAAGGTATTGTTAAAAACTCATTAAGATGGCCAAAAATTAATTTCGGAAAAAAAGTCAATCTTAATCATCCCAAAGATTTTTATACTGGAACATTTGATTCTGAGGCAATGATAGATACTTGGTCTCAGCGTATCGAAAATGCCCTAAATCAGCTTATAGACCCCGAATAACACATTTTTATATAGAGTAATCCCATGAGCAGCCACGAGATTGAAAATAGCCTTGAGAAAATTATAGGCAATTTAAACAGAGATGACTTTATTTATGAATTTTTGATTGCCTATGGCATCAGTAAATCCGTAGTAACTCGTCTAAAAAAAGGTGACCAAAACCGCTCAAAGCGAGAGAATGAAGTTCTCTATCCCAAAAAAATGATTTTCCGAATCGAAAAAAGCAATAATCTTCTTAATGCTATTGATGATATTGGAAAAGATGCAAGCGTACAAAAACACAGCCCACGCTTTGCCATTATGACGGATTTTAAGCAATTAGTGGCGAAAGACTTAAAATTAGGTAAAGCTTTAGATATCAAAATTAGTGAATTACCTAGATATTATGGGTTTTTCCTACCTTTGGCAGGTAGTGAAGTTTATTACTCACCAAATGACCATGAAGCTGATAGAGATGCTGCCTATAAGATGGCAACGTTGTATGACCATTTGATTGATGAGAATCCAGAAATCTATCAATCAGACAAACAAATTCACCATTTGAATGTTTTTTTATCAAGATTACTTTTTTGTTTTTTTGCTGAAGATACAGGTATCTTTGAAGAAGATAGTATATTTACAAATACACTAGCCCAACATACTGACAAAAATGGGTCAGATACACACATTTTTTTAGATAAGTTGTTTTCAAGACTGGATTCTAAAAGCTCAAAGGGTTTACCTGAATTCTTGGCTAAATTTCCCTACGTTAATGGCGGTTTATTTAAAGACAAGATTGCTTCACCTGTTTTTACAGCAAAAGCTCGTAAGATTTTAGTTGAGCTTGGGGGGTTACAGTGGAAAAACATCAATCCTGATATTTTTGGTTCGATGATTCAGGCCGTAACGACTGGCGTGGATAGAAGTAAGCTAGGGCAACATTATACGTCTGTACCAAACATATTAAAGCTTATCAAACCTTTGTTTCTTGATGAGTTTTATGAAGAGCTAGAGAAAGCAAATACCGTCAATCAGCTTTTTAAATTACAGTGTCGTATTGCAAATGCTAAGTTTTTTGACCCAGCATGTGGTAGCGGAAATTTTTTGATTATCACTTATAAAGAGCTTCGAGTGCTTGAGATTGAGATTATCAAAAAGATTATTGAGCTTTCAAATGAAAATATGCTCAATACTTTTGCTTCACAGATTAAGATTTCTCAATTTTATGGTATTGAGATTGATGATTTTGCTCATGAAGTGGCGATTTTATCGCTATGGCTTGCTGAACATCAAATGAATATCATATTTGAAGAACGGTTGTTTGAGTATGCTGAAGTCGCTTCAATATTACCCTTAAAATCAATGGGTAATATTAAGCAAGGGAATGCAACTCGAGTTGCTTGGGAAAAGGTTTGCCCAATTACTGATACAGATGAAATTTACGTTGTTGGAAACCCGCCATATCTAGGATATAGCAGGCAAACTGAAGAAATGAAAGAAGATATGGATGTAGTTTTTGTAAAAGAAAATAATTACAGAAAATTGGATTATATTTCTTGTTGGTTTTACAAAGCTACGCATTTTATCAAAAATAGCAACGCCAAATATGCTTTCGTTACAACTAATTCAATAACTCAAGGTGAGCAAGTTAATTTGTTGTGGCCATTAATTCTACAAAATGGTCAAGAAATTGATTTTGCCTATCAATCGTTCAAATGGACTAATAATGCAAAAGGTAATGCTGGTGTAGCAGTAGTTATTATAGGTATAAGAAATATTAATAATTCATCAAAATCATTATATAACGAACATTTAAAACAGGAAGTTAAAAATATTAATCCATATTTAATAAATTCTATTAATACTTATATAAAACCTAGAAAAAAGCCAATCAGTAATGTACCTATAATGATTAAAGGAAGTTCTCCAGGTGATAATGGTAACCTTCTGCTAAACACAGAAGATATGAAAAAAATTCTATCAAATCACCCAGAGGCAGAAAAATTTATAAAAAAATATATTGGGGCATCTGAATTTATTGATGGGACATATAGATACTGTATATATATCCCTAAAAACAAAGTTAAGCAAGCATATCAGATTGATGATTTTGCCATACGTTTTGAAGAAGTTGAAAAATTCAGATTGAATAGCAAAAAAATTGCAACTCAAAAAAAAGCTGAAACACCTTATTTCTTTGATGAGGATAAGCACAAGATAGGTGAGTTTATTTTGGTGCCGCAAACAGGCTCTGAAAGAAGGCATTATATACCAATTGGTTATTTTGATGACTCTTATGTTCCTTCAAATGCAACAAGAGTTATTTATAAGGCTGAACCATGGTTATTTGCCATGATTTCATCAAGAATGCACATTGTATGGGTGAAAGCAGTAGCAGGTAGATTGAAGACCGATATGCAGTATTCAAATACCCTTTGCTACAATACTTTCCCTTTTCCTAAAATCAATACGAAGCAGGAAGAGTTGTTCAGCCAATATGTATTTGATATTTTGGATGCTAGAGCTAATCATACTGGTAAAACATTGGCGTGGATGTATGACCCAAACACAATGCCATCTGATTTAAAAGCAGCACATCATTCGTTAGATGAAGCCGTTGAAAATGCTATCGATTACAGCCATTTAATAGTGACAGTGAGCGACTAGAGTATCTTTTTAAACTCTATGAAAAAATGATTAGCGAAGAAGAAACAAAAAGCAAAAAATAAAATTTTTTTAAAGCAATATTGCCAAATTGCACAAAGGTATCAAAGACACGCCATCCTATGACGAGTCTTTGATAATCTCTATTGTATTAAATTTCGAAAATTATATATCTGTTAGATATACAAAAATTCACCTTTTCAAAGGATAAAAAATGCCAGACTTTTTCAAATCAGAATACAATCAAACAGGTACAAGTAAAAAAACCAATGACCAAGGTATGCGTGAAATGCAACAAATTGCATTTAAAGCAAACTCAGCCCAATACCTACTTATCAAAGCCCCACCTGCATCAGGTAAGTCACGAGCTTTGATGTTTATTGCACTTGAAAAACTACAAAACCAAGGCATTAAAAAGGTAATTGTCGCAGTACCTGAACGTAATATTGGTGCTTCTTTCAAGGCGACAGCATTATCAAAAGGTGGCTTCTTTGCCGATTGGTTACCAAATCCTCATTATAACCTTTGTACATCAGGCTCGGAAAAAAGCAAGGTATCGGCATTCCTTGAGTTCTTGGATTCTGATGAAAAAATCTTGATTTGTACCCATGCTACATTCCGATTTGCCTGTGATGAACTAGATGCAAAACAATTCAATGACTGTTTGATTGCAATTGATGAATTCCATCATGTCTCGGCTGACGGCGATAACCGACTTGGTGAAGTCATGAAAAATATCATGGCAAAATCAAATGCTCATATCGTAGCCATGACAGGTTCATACTTTAGAGGTGATAACGTACCAGTATTACTGCCTGAAGACGAAATTAAGTTTACCAAAGTAACTTATAACTACTATCAACAATTAAATGGCTATGAATATCTAAAATCATTAGGCATTGGTTACCACTTCTATACTGGTCGCTATTTCAAAAAGCCATTCGATAAAGACATATCAGCATTGGCAGAAATTCTTGATGTCACCAAAAAGACTATCATTCATATTCCCAATGTTAATGCTAATGAGTCTTCCAAAGATAAAATGGCAGAAGTTGGTCATATTATTGATGTTCTAGGGGATGTGGATTATCAAGACTCTGATACAGGCGTTATCTATGTCAAAAATCCCCAAACTGGCAAAACATTGAAGGTTGCAGATTTGGTCAATGATGAGCCAAAAGAGCGTGAAAAAATCTCGACTTATCTTCGCACGCATGCGATGGATAATGTTGATGCGATTGATATCATTATCGCTTTAGGTATGGCAAAAGAAGGTTTTGACTGGCCATTTTGTGAACACGCACTCACAATCGGATACCGTGGCTCATTGACTGAAATTATTCAAATTATTGGTCGAGCCACTCGAGATAGCTCAAATAAAACACATGCTCAATTTACCAACTTGATAGCAGAACCTGAAGCTGAGGGAACTGAGGTCAAAATAGCCGTAAATAACATGCTAAAAGCGATTACAGCGTCTTTACTAATGGAGCAGGTACTTGCCCCTAACTTTAACTTTAAACTCAAATCTGAAGCTGAGAATGAGGCTGAGAACGATAAGAAAAATGATGACGAGAATACTATTCGTGTCCGAGGATTTAAAACGCCAACCTCTAAACGTGCCAAAGATATTATTGAGCAGGATTTGAATGATTTAAAAGCCAAAATATTGCAAGATGATACTATGCTCAAGGCGATGCCTGGAAACGTCGAACCTGAAGTTATTAATAAAGTCCTAATTCCCAAAATTATTAAAGAAATCTATCCAGACTTGAATGATGAAGAGGTTGAGGCTGTTAGACAACATGTTGTGCTTGACTCTGTCGTTAAAAATGGTGAAATCGTAGAGCAAGGTGATAAAAAATTCATCAGAATGGCAAATAGCTTCGTCAATATCGATGATATTCATATTGACTTGATTGACCAAATCAACCCTTTCCAAAAAGCTTTTGAGATACTATCCAAGGCGATTACTTCTAAAACTTTAAAATTAATTGATGACCACATTCAATCTATAAAAGTAGAGATGACTGAAGAAGAAGCACTGCTACTTTGGCCTAAAATAGTTGAATATCGTGAACGAACAGGTGAATTACCTAATTTACAGTCCTTTGACCCAAAAGAAAAGCGAATGGCAGAAGCTATTGTATTTCTGAGAGAGCTAAAACGTAAACGTCAAATGGATGAAATTTAAGGGTAGTTTATTATGTCGGATAAAAAATTAACGCTAGACGATATATTTAATGACGATAGCTTTGGTATTTTAGATACCAAAGCCAAGGCTACTCAAATCAAAACTGATGAAGACCGCCTGATTGATGAGTTTGAAGAGATAAATGTTTTCTTTGATAAAAATCATCGTGAGCCAAGTCAAGGTAGTATGTCTGAATACGCATTAATGGCTAGACTTAAAAAAGTTCGCAATGATGAAGTTATTAAGAAAACACTTAAGCCTTTTGATAGACATAACCTTTTAGGTCATGTGGATATTGATTCGCCTACGCTAGAGGATGTGTTTAACGATGATTCGGGAATTTTAGATACCTCGGATGATTTATCTATTTTTAAATACCGTCATATCCCCAAAGAAGAAGATAGAGCCAAAACCGACTTTATGGCAAAACGCAAACCACTGGGTGACAGAGAGTTTGCTCCCTACGAAAAAATGTTTCATAAAGTACATCAAGAAATTAAGGATGGTAAAAGAAAGATAATAGAGTTCAAAAACGTTGATGATGAGCTTGAGGCTGGAAGGTTTTATTTCATTGATGGTGTTATGATTTTTTTGGAAAGCACTGAAGAAAGCCGAAAAGACTCTAACTTAAAAAGTTCGATGATAAATCGAAAGGATGGCAGAACTAGAACTATTTTTGAAAATGGGACTGTCAGCAATATGTATTATCGTTCTGTGAGTAAAGCAATCTATAACGGAGGTGCAAAGATGGTCTCTGAACTGGATAGAGCGGAACAATTAGATTCTTTCGATATTACAGAAAACATAAATGATGAAGATGAAAGCTTAGGTTGGATATATATTTTAAAATCAAAGTCTCAGCGACCAGAAATTAAAGATATTAAAAATCTTTATAAAATAGGCTTTTCTAGCACGCCAGTTGAAGAACGTATTAAGAATGCTAAAAATGAAGCGACGTATCTCTATGCTGATGTAGCAATTGTAGAAACTTATCAAATTTATAATTTGAATGCTAAAAAATTTGAGCAATTAATTCACAGAGTTTTTGCAACTGCTTGTTTAGATATCGAGTTTGATACCAAAGACAATCTACGAGTAAATCCTCGGGAATGGTTTATTGTGCCCAAAAACGTGATTGAAGAAGCCATTAAGTTGATTGTTAGTGGAGAGGTTGTTAATTATAGATTTGATAAAGAATTACAGATACTTGTTGAAAAATAATAATAACATTGTTTAATGTGGAGTGTGCTAATAATGGATAATGTTTTTCAAAAGTTCATTTACTAAGTTTAGATTCTTGAATATTAATATAGGAATAAAGAGGATGGAAAATAAGGTTTATTACGGTGAATATTCACTGAAACATTGGATTGATTTAATCCTTTCAAAAAATATTGAATTACCTGAATATCAAAGATACTTCGTATGGGAAGAAAAAAAAGTTGAAACACTTATAAAAGCTTTTGAAGAAAAACATTTTATTCCTCCAGTCACTATCGGTTCTTTTCAAGAAGATAATAAGAATTCTAACTTAGTCTTAGATGGACAGCAGAGACTGACAAGTATTTTGCTTTCATATCTAGGCATATATCCCAATAGAGACTCTTTTAAAAAAAATAGTCAAAACAAAATTTATAATAATTCAATGGATGAGCCTCAAGACGATGAAATGGATTCAGACAATATGTTGGAGTGGAACTTCACTAAACTTCAAGAAAAAGGAACTACTAAGCAGGAAATATTGCAAAATAAAGGCAAAAATTATAAGACTATAAATGAAATTGATATAGATTTCTTAGAAAATAATTATCTAGGGTTTTGTTTTTTAGTCCCTGCGATTCAAGACCAAAAATCACAACAAAAATACTATTCCTCTGTTTTTAGAGCAATAAACATTCAAGGGGAAACTCTGTTGCCTCAAGAAAGTAGAGCATCATTATATTATTTGGATAAAGATTTAAAACCATTTTTTGACCCAGATTTTATGAAAAACTTTAAAATAACAATTAATAATAATAAAGTGAGTGCCGATTTTGTTAGATATATTTCGCTTATATCTCAGTACTTCCATATAAAAGATGTAGCAAAAGTCGCAAAAGGTTCAAAGATGCAGATGGAAAAATACTATGAAGAGTATATATATTCAGTTGTATCAAATATTAGCTCTTCAAAGTTTGGAAAATTTTTAGATTTATTTCCTAATAATATTCTATTCACTAGATTAGAAAAACTTAAAGAACAAATTTCTATTATTTATAAAGATAAGAAGGAATTCAAATCTATAATAAGTTTAGATTTAGCATTATTCGGATTGGTTTATTATGTGCTGTTTGAAGGTAGATTAATAGATGTTTCAAAACGTCTAGAAATATTGAAAGAATTATCAGAGAAATATCAAGAATTTAGAAAGGATGATTCCCATGCTAAATCCCCTAATAATTTGGGTTACTTAAGAGCTAGAATTAAAACCTCTATCGAAATATATGGGAAGTATTTAGATGAATCAGCATAAAAAGTTCATAATGACTCCAATCTCGAATATACTCCAACAAGCTATTCTAGCCACTAATAATATTGGTAATGGGATTGAAACTTTTCCTTTAGCTGATTATATATTGCAATCTGTATTTATTAAGATGACAGGTGCACAAGAGCAAAAAATGAAATGTTTAATGTGGGAAATAGCACATAATGATTTCGAATTCAGATATAAGTTCCTGCAAAAGGCTCATGGAGAATACTCTAATTATGAAGATAAGCAAAAAGTTTACAACTCTCTAATTAAGCAAATTTTGATTGTCGATAAAAATTTTCTAATAAAAGATAAAATAGATAAGCTAAATATATTAGCTGCTTCTAAGCTTGAGAAGCTTTTAAAAAATAGTAACCTTATTATATGGTCTGAAAAAGGTTTTATTAACTATAAAAAACTTTGGAGTGAAATTCAATTTAAGCATTTCGCTAATCAGAATAATGCGCTACTTGAAACAACTTTAACAGATAATGGTAAAATGTCTCTAAGAAATCTTTATGAAGAACATTTGTATAAGAATAGAAACAGAATTGCTCATAACACTAAATCATATCAACACAACCTTCCAACTCTAAATTCTTTAAAAAATGAAAACTTTATTTTTGAAAACTACTTTCTTTGGTTCTCGACTTTAATTCTTATTGACCATATCTTCATGGAATTATATAAAGTATATTTAGAAAAACTTAATCAGAAAAAGTTTATCTAATATCAATCAAGATGAAACTGTAAAGTGCCTAGTAATATGTATTTGAAATAAAATTTAATAAATTGAATTAAACAATCATTAGATATTATGAAAATATGAATCTAGCACTTTAATGCTAGATTTTGTTTATTTTTTAGCATTGCTTTAATTACAACTCAAACCAAAATTAGTAACTACCATTTGTAAAATCGAAGACGAACAAAATTGGTTTTTGACAAAAATCAGCAAAAATAGTGCTATTACCAAGCCAATTCCTAAGATAACGAAAGTTATCGACCAATCTGTTATATCTTGATTACCACAACGTCCACAGTAATAATAATAAGACTTTAGTTTTCTGCCGCATTCAGGACAACGAGCATAATTTACCATTTATCTCTCCAATCAATCTGATTTATTACAAAATCCCATGCTTTAACTTTAAAACATGGGGTTAATACAGTCTTATAATTTAGCTTAACTCATCTATTTTTTGCCACATTGGCAATCAGGAATCGGAAAGCATTTGGCAGTCTTAGGATATACTCGTGTACCATCCTTTTTTGTAATATAACGAACAAACGTTACACCACAAGTTTGACCGCATTTACTGCAAATCATCGATTTCATGGGATTCTCCATAAAGTGTATTACTACTACTTGGCTTATGGACAAATCAATAAATTTAGTTTAAAGTACTAGGTCGAAAATCTTAGTTTTTAATCGTTTATCAATTTGTATATAGCGAGTAGAAAACTATATAGTAATTAGTGTTGGTAGCACTTTTTACTCCAAATGGCTTGGTTAGTTGGTAGCTTTCCAAGTCATTTTTATTTGTTAGAATAAATCTAGCTGTAATTGTTTATATCTATAATCACCTAAAATATTTAATATTTCTTCAGCAAAACAATCTGCCTGCCACTCAGCGTCTTCATATTCCGTAACTTCACTACCAATATGATGAAGGACGGGAACATGTCCAAGTAAAGCATGCCCTAATTCATGAAAAAATATAAAAATAGCTTGGCTATCATTTTGCTTTACCATCTTTACATAAAGTGAGTTAGGAATTGCTATTGTAAAAGTTTTTGGGTCAAATAAGGCATTAGCAAAACCAAGCCATTCATCATTATAAATAATATCTACATTAAATTTTGGTAATAAATTTGGTAAATTTTCGATGAATACATCCATATTTTTTAGAGTAGAGCGTTTTATGTTTAGTACATCAATTGCTTCTCTAGCAGAAAATTTTACTTCATCTGGTGTCATTGCTTCCACCCTTTGTCCTCTGAGTCGATAACTACTAATCATCAATATCTAACTCCTCAATAGTTTTACCATTTTTCTTTTGGCGGATTCGACTCAATACATTAGATAACTGTGTTAATTCTTCTGCTGTCAAAGGGGAGCTAGCAAACCCTGCAACCATCATCTGTTGTTGATAGCTTAAACCATCTAATGGTGCATTTTGATTATCCAAAATGGCAAGTTGCTTCAAGTCTTCTTTTGGAAAATAACCTTTTCGAGCAAAAAAACTTATTACATCCTCAACAAAATCCATTGGAATTTTGCTTTTTCCTGTCTCAACAGCACTTAAAAAGGCAGGTGACTTTCCTAATGACTCAGACATTGTCATTAAGGTATCTTTAGTTTTTTGTCGACCTAGTCTGACTGCCTTACCAAAAGCAGTAATATTCATATCGTCATCCTCTTTTAATAGCTTTTCAGTAGCTATGCAACGTATTATAATAAATAAAATTCAAGCATTCAAGTAAAATGGTTGAATTTTATTTACAATGCGGAATTACATTTTTAAAAAAATTGTTTGAAAGTTATTAGTTGATTTTTAGGGAATTTATCAAATGTTTTAAAGTCTCATTTTCAATTGTAAGCATTTTTATTACTTCATCTTTATGACTAATGATTAGCTGGAGTCTAGCAATTTCAGCCTCAAGCTTTGACTCTGATGTATTACTAAAAATGTTTAAATTACTGGTACTCGTACTGTTACAAACCATAATTGTATTACTTTCATCACTGGTCATTAACTCAGTGACATCGACCCCAAGTATATTGGCAATTTTCTCAAGGCGGTCAACACTCAATCGAGTCTCGCCTCTCTTTAGGTAAGAAACCCTAAGTGCTAAAAAAAACTTAGATTCAGTTTTTGAAGATTTAAAGCTAATTTGATAGCGAGTAAAATTTAAAATGAACTAAAAATTCTAACTTACGAATTATTAGTTTATTATAGTTGCCAATTTAAAAACACACATGCAAACTGGTTCAGTATGATAATTAATTGTTCGCCAAACTATAATCTTTCACAAAGTTTTCCAATTCAGTATGATAATCAATTATTTTGAGAAAATTCCTGTACTAATAAAATCAATAGTTTACATAATATCTAGTATGATATTTAATTGTATGACTACAACCGCTAACGATTAGCGGTTTTTTTGTGGACAAAGTATTAAGAAGGGTCATCATCATAGGTATAATAGCTATTTGCGGTTTCATCAAAGCTGTCGATACGCTCAGGGTAATTGCCTTCATCAAAGCGCTTGTCGTTGTGTTCATGGGCGTGACGCACATCGTGATTGTAAGCAATTAACGCCTCGTTATTTGCCAAAAAGCTATCAGGATTTGCCATAACCCACATTTGGTTAAAAACTTCTGAGCGCGCCGATAAATTCAGTAACACGCCAGGTTCCATAAAATAATAAAACTTGGATAATAGCTTAATCTGCCCATTTTCGAGCCGTCTGGCGATATGATACGCTTGTAAATCTTTTGGGTGGTGTAAACCCACCGCACCGACAATCGCCGCCAATGATTTAAGCGTGTTTTTATGAAAATTATAGACCCGCTGCGCCTTATCAGGAATATGTAATGCCCGCTGACGATAGGGGTCTTGGGTGGCAACCCCAGTTGGGCATTTGTTGGTGTGGCAGGCACGTGATTGGATACAGCCTACCGCAAACATAAAGCCACGCGCTGAGTTACACCAATCTGCACCCAGTGCTAGCATGCGCGCGATATCAAAGGCAGAGATGATTTTACCACTGACACCGATTTTGATTTTGTCACGCACCCCCGCACCCACCAACGTGTTGTGTACAAGCAAGAAGCCATCGAGTAGCGGTATGCCAACATTATCCATAAACTCAACAGGCGCAGCCCCCGTGCCGCCTTCTGCGCCATCAACCACGATAAAATCAGGGTAATTATCTGCTTCAATCATGGCTTTGACAATCGCCATAAACTGCCAAGGCTGCCCGACACACAGCTTAAAACCAACCGGCTTGCCCCCTGATAGTTCACGCAGCTGTTGCCAAAACTGCACCATCTCACGCGGGGTAGTAAAGGCTGAATGGCTGGCTGGGGAAACGCAGTCTGCATCCATCGGCACATCACGGGTTTCGGCAATTTCGGGGGTGATTTTTTCCTTGGGCAATACCCCGCCTTTACCAGGTTTTGCCCCTTGCGACAGCTTGATTTCAATCATTTTGACTTGCTCAAGGCGCGAGCGTTCAGCGAATTTTTCGGCGCTAAACGTGCCATCGTGATTACGGCATCCAAAATACCCGGTACCCAGCTCCCAAATCAAATCGCCGCCGTGTTTTTTATGGTACGGACTAATCGCACCTTCACCGGTATCATGAGCAAATCCACCGAGTTTTGCGCCCTGATTGAGCGCTTCGATTGCCGCGGCTGACAGGCTGCCAAAACTCATGGCAGAGATATTAAACACCGACATCGAGTAGGGCTGTAGACATCGTTCACCGCCCACCATAATACGAAAATTGGTTTCTTTGAGGGGATAGCTAAGGGTGGATTGTAAAAACCATTCTTTGCCAGACTGGTATAAATTTTCTAAGGTACCAAAAGCATTGGTATCACTGACGTTTTTGGCACGTTGATAAGCAAGCGCACGCTGCTGGCGCGAAAACGGCACGGCGGCTTGGTCATCTTCAATCAAATACTGGCGCAGCTCAGGTCGGAATTCTTCCAATAGGTAACGAATATGTCCCGAAATTGGGTAGTTACGCAAGACGGCATGGTGTACTTGCATCAAATCATAAATGCCCACTACAAAGCCCACCAGACCAATCACTATCAGCCACCATTTGAGTAGCACAATCCCCAGGGCAAGGATAGCAAAGGCAATGGCAAACACGCTGTAGCGAAACACAACGCCTTGTAAATAGGGCTCTTTATGGGTAGGGGTTACCGTGATATCAGTGCGCTTGTCAACCATGACAATCTTCCTTATAAGATAAAATCGCGGACAAAATGATCATCGCAAATTTGTGATTATTTTAAATGATGGAGAGGGTAATGCGATGGCAAAATGGTCAATCACTTGTCAGACGTGTGGTGTGACAAGTGATTGTGTGATTAAAATTGTGTGATTAGGCTTGAAGGGCAGCGGCGTGGTGAGCAAAATGGTCAGTGATAAAACTACTGATAAAATAGTAGCTATGGTCATAACCGTCCTGCATCCGTAGCGTCATCGGATAATTGGCATCTTTGGCAGCTTGGGCAAAAAGCTCAGGTTTGAGCTGCTCAGCCAAAAATTCATCCCCGCTACCTTGGTCAATCAATAGTGGTAATTTTTTGCTATGCGCAGACTGTTTTATCCACGCTAAGCTATCGTAGTTTGCCCAGGTGCTTTGGTCATCGCCTAGATAAGCGCTAAAGGCTTTTTGTCCCCAAGGCACTTGTGACGGTGCGACGATGGGGGAAAAAGCCGACACGCTAGCATAGCGCTGGGGATTGCGAAGGGCAATCATCAGTGCGCCATGCCCGCCCATACTATGACCAAAAATACTGCGCTGGTCATTGGCAGGGAAGTGCTGTTCGATGAGATTAGGCAATTCATCGACGATATAATCATACATCTGAAAATGCGTTGCCCAAGGCGCTTGGGTGGCATTGACATAAAAGCCTGCCCCTTGCCCCAAATCATAAGCGCTGTCGTCAGGCACATCGTTACCGCTCAAATCGACACCCCTAGGACTGGTATCGGGTGCCACCACAATCACGTTGTGACGACTGGCATACTCAGCAAACCCAGATTTTTGAATAAAGTTTTGCTCAGTGCAAGTCAGCCCTGACAGCCAATACAGCACCGCACATTTTTGAGCGGTTGGTTCAGCTGTTTCATTGACGATAGCTTTGGGTGGCAAATAGATGGCAAATTTCATCTCCGTGTGTGTGGTAGCACTGGTATGCTGCCACACTTGTAGGTCACCACCGTGCAATTTATGCGATTCAATTTTTTTCATGGTGAATTTCCCATTCTTTTTAGCGCTAAGTTCGGTAATGGTTTAGTAATGCAACACTGAACGAATGGACTCACCTTTATGCATCAAATCAAATGCGGTATTGACATCTTCAAGACCCATGGTATGGGTGACAAAAGGTGCCAGTTGGATATCACCGTGCATGGCTTGCTCCACCATACCTGGCAGTTGTGAGCGACCTTTCACCCCACCAAATGCAGAGCCTAACCAGCGGCGACCTGTCACTAGTTGGAACGGGCGAGTGGCAATCTCTTGACCTGCGCCCGCGACACCAATAATCACGCTTTGACCCCAGCCACGATGCGCGCATTCAAGTGCCGAGCGCATGACATTGACGTTACCGATACATTCAAAACTGTGATCCACACCCCAACCTGTCATCTCAACAATCACTTGTTGAATGGGTTGGTCATAATCTTTTGGATTCACAAAATCGGTCGCGCCAAACTCACGGGCTAGCTCAAATTTGTCGGGGTTGGTATCAACCGCAATAATGCGTCCTGCTTTGGCAAGTTTGGCACCTTGAATAACAGCAAGCCCAATACCACCAAGCCCAAATACCGCCACGCTATCGCCTTCTTGTACTTTAGCGGTATTTTTTACCGCACCTAGTCCTGTGGTGACGCCGCAACCTAATAGACAGACTTGCTCAGGATTGGCTTCAGGATTGATTTTAGCAAGCGATACATCGGCAACGACAGTATATTCACTAAACGTCGAACAGCCCATGTAATGATAAATTGGTTGACCTTGATAGCTAAAACGGGTAGTACCATCAGGCATCACCCCTTTACCTTGGGTGGCACGCACTGCGACGCATAGATTGGTTTTGTCACTTTTACAAAATAAACATTCACCACATTCAGCCGTATACAGCGGAATAACATGATCACCAGGTTGCACACTGGTTACCCCTTCACCGACTGCCATCACAATACCTGCACCTTCATGACCCAAAACCGCTGGAAAAACCCCCTCAGGGTCATCGCCACTCAAGGTGAATGCGTCTGTGTGGCAAACGCCCGTATGGGTAATTTTGACGAGTACTTCGCCTTTACGCGGTGGCTCAACGTCGATTTCGACGATTTGTAATGGTTCTCCCGCAGCGAAAGCTACCGCAGCACGCGACTTGATGGGTTTGCTAAAATCTAATGGCGCTGTGGCCGCAGTCATATCAGTCATCGGTTTATCCTTGTTATATTGGTTTTATTAAAAATGCCTTTGGTCGGCATTATAACATGACCAATTATCGCACGATTAAGCTCGAAATTGTAAGCAATTGGGTTTAATTAAATCATCATTAAAATTAAAAATTTGAATTGGATTTTTAAAAATATTTAACAATTAAAAAACCATGAAAAAAACGCCTGTAGCTACAGACGTTTTTTAAATTTGGTAAGCCATTAAGCAGGTTGTTTATCAGCTTTAACCACATTGATGAGGTTATCAACCACCTCTGGTTCTGCCAAGGTTGAAGTATCGCCTAAACCTTCAAATTCATGCGCGGCAAGTTTACGCAGAATACGGCGCATGATTTTACCGGAGCGCGTTTTTGGTAAGGCTTCGACCAAATATAGAGAGTCTAAGTTGGCGATTGGACCAATCTCACCACGGACATGACGGTTGATTTCACCTTTGAGCATCTCGCTTGGCTCTTCGCCCGATTTTAAAATGACGTAAGCGGCAACGCCTTGACCTTTAAGCTCATGCGGCATACCCACAATAGCCGCTTCAGCGACGGAAGGATGCGATACTAACGCACTTTCAATCTCTGCCGTACCTAGGCGATGCCCAGAGACGTTTAAGACATCATCCACACGACCTGTGATCCAATAATGACCGTCTTCATCGCGCAGGGCACCGTCACCTGTGAAGTAAGCGCCTGGATAGGTGCTAAAGTAAGTTTCTAAAAAGCGTTTATGGTCTCCCCAAATGGTACGCATTTGACCTGGCCAACTGTCTTTGATGATTAAGTTGCCTTCGGCAGCGCCCGTTAATTCAGCACCTTCGGCATCAACAATCGCTGGCTTGATGCCATACAGCGGATTCATCGCGGAGCCAGGTTTGAGATCAACCGTATTGGGGATTGGCGTCATCAAAATACCCCCGGTTTCAGTTTGCCACCAAGTATCGACAATCGGACAACGACCTTCGCCCACCACGTTATAGTACCAGTTCCAAGCTTCAGGATTGATAGGTTCACCCACCGAGCCCAATAAACGTAAGCTGGAACGATTTGATTTACGAACGTAATCATCGCCTTCTTTCATCATCGCGCGAATAGCAGTTGGCGCAGTATATAGGATGGTAACGTCATGCTTATCAACGATATGACCGATACGCGCCCAATCTGGGTACTGCGGCACCCCTTCAAACATCACGGTTGTTGTGCCGTTGGCAAGCGGCCCATATACCACATAGGTGTGACCAGTGACCCAGCCCACATCCGCGGTACACCAAAATACGTCATTGTCTTTAATATCAAACACGTCACGGAAGGTGGATAGCGCATAGGTCAAATAACCACCGGTGGTGTGTACCACGCCTTTGGGCTTGCCAGTTGAGCCTGAAGTGTAAAGTAAAAATAGCGGGTCTTCGGCATTCATTGGCTCTGGTGGACAGTCTTCAGACGCATTGTCGATTAAGTTGTGATACCAAATGTCGCGGCGACCGCTCATTGGGATGGATTCACCGGTACGGTACACCACAATGACATTTTCAACACATTCGGTACCGTCATGGTCTAGCGCACGATCCACATTTTGTTTAAGCGGCGTATGTTTACCGCCACGCACAGATTCATCAGCGGTAATGACAATTTTTGATTGGCTATCAATGATACGGCTGGCTAGACTGTCTGCTGAAAACCCGCCAAATACCAATGAGTGAACCGCACCAATCCGCGCACAAGCCAGCATCGCAACCGCTGCTTCAGGAATCATCGGTAAATAAATAGTGACGCGGTCGCCTTTTTTGACGCCTTTACGACGCAGTGCGCTACCAAGGCGGCATACTTCTGAATGTAGCTCTTTGTATGAGATGATTTTGTGAAGTGATGGGTGATCGCCTTCCCAAATAATCGCAGGCTTGTAAGGGTTTTCAGCGACATGACGGTCAAGACAGTTGACGGATAGATTAAGCTCACCATCTTCAAACCATTTAATGCTAAAATTGTTTAGGTCATAATTGACGTTTTTGATTTTGGTGGGTTTTTTTATCCAATCAATCCATTCAGCGCGTTTTGCCCAAAACGCTTCGTTGTTTTCCACAGACTCTTGATAGGTCTCGGCGTATTTTTGGGGAGTGGTGTTGGCTTTAGCGGCAAATTCAGCGCTATGAGGGTAGCTCTTCATAAAACATTCCTTGTTATGACTCGTAGGTTGGTGGGGTAATACGCTAAATGGCTACGAACTGACAAACGGCTCAAATAGGTAGCGGGCTTAACTTAAAAAACAACATTTTCACGTTGATAAGCTAACATTGACAAGCTGGCAATGACACGGGCTATCAACATAGCCATGAAACGAGCCATCAATAAACGTCCGCTCACTATGAAAATGCAATACAATCTAATCCTTGATTCTAGAGTGCCTTTTCCTTAGTTTGGCAAAAAATCACAAATTTTGCAATGTTACTCAAGATATTTTAGGGATATTTTTTCAGAGCTTGGGCAAACATCTTGATTCTAAGCGGATTCCACTTTCGTCTTTTACTTGATAAATAGCGGTCATCATGCAGCAACAACATACTTCACCAAATACTTCACCAAAGATTGACACGGTTCAAAATCACGCTGGGTCAACCAGCGCACCGTCCATGTTTGCGTATGATGTCATCATCATCGGGGCAGGGGCATCAGGGCTATTTTGTGCATTGACAGCGGGCAAGCGCGGACGGCGTGTGCTCGTGGTAGATCATGCCAATAAAGCGGGCAAGAAAATCCTTATGAGTGGCGGTGGGCGCTGTAATTTTACCAACTATGACATTGAGCCCAAACATTATTTAAGTAGCAATCCGCACTTTTGCAAATCGGCGTTGTCACGCTATTTAAATTGGGATTTTATTGGCATGGTTAGCCAGTATCAGATTCCCTATCATGAGCGTGAGCATGGACAACTTTTTTGTGATACCTCTGCCAATGATATTTTGCAAATGCTACTGAATGAATGCCGCGCCAATCAAGTAACTATTCAACTAAAAACCACCATCCAGCAAATCCAAGCCTTACCCGACAATACGGGGTTTGTTTTAACTGTCAATCAACCAGCTAGTCAACAACCTCATCAACAGGCTAATCAACAAGCCAATCAAAAAAGTAGCGAGCAAACCTTAACTTGTCACTCGTTGGTAGTCGCCACAGGCGGGCTGTCAATTCCGACCATGGGTGCCACAGGATTTGGTTACCAAGTAGCGCAGCAATTTGGCCATACCATTGTGCCAACATCGGCAGGACTAGTACCCTTTACCTTTACCGATAAGATTGGCGATGCGATTAAATCGTTATCGGGGGTTAGTTTTGAGGTCATTGCGTTTAATGAGCGCATCAGTTTTAGGTTGCCCGTGCTATTTACCCATCGCGGTTTATCCGGGCCTGCGATGTTACAGCTATCGAATTATTGGCACGTGGGCGAGCCGATTTTTATCAATTTATTCCCAAACCTTGATATGGCAGCATTTTTAGCTGAGCAAAAAAAACAGCACCCAAAACAGCTGATCAGAACCGTGCTAAACGACCAGATAGGCGCGGCGGCGTTACCTAAAAAAGTGATGGCTACTTTGCAAAATTTATTGTGGCAAGACATGGCTGAGACTGAGCTTGCCAATATCAAGGACGAGAAGTTGGCGCAGCTTGGCGAGCAGCTCAATGCTTGGCGTTTGACGCCATCAGGTACTGAAGGCTATCGTACAGCTGAAGTCACACGCGGCGGTGTTGCTACTGATAAAGTCTCCTCAAAAACCATGCAAAGTCAGTTACAACCGAATTTGTATTTTATCGGCGAGGTGCTCGATGTTACTGGTTGGCTAGGTGGCTACAATTTCCAGTGGGCTTGGGCAAGTGGGTTTGTAGCTGGCGAAGTGGTTTAGGTATAAAGAGGTTTAGCTATAAAATGGTTTAGGTTTGAAGTGGGTTAGGTATTGATAAACCTAAAAAAATAGTTAAAAAAGGCATCAGCGAAATGCCTTTTTTATTTTAACCCATTTATTTTAGCTTATTTATTTTAATCAAGTTTGGTGGGTGTTTAGTGTTGGCGCGCAACTGGTTGTTGCAGCGCTTGAGGTAGCTCAAGAATGGTCAGGTTACTGGCGGCAATATCATCGGGACGCCCGACAACCAAGGCTTCAAAACCTGTGTCAGTAGCAATGCTATTGACCACATCCACGTTGCCAATTTTTTCACCTGCGTTGGGTACATCACCGGTACCTGCTACGCGGTGGAGCCAAGCTTTTGGGCTGGCTTTAAAATATAACCTCGCAATGATTTCTTGACCTAAATAACAGCCTTTATCGTAGTCAACACCGCCTTGTTGGTGTAGACGCAGCTCTTGGGGTTGCCAAAAGCCTGCGGTGGCTTTGACAATCCAGTAATTGCCTGTAGCGATACTCGCTTTTTGCCATGCTTTGCGGTGAACATCGGTGTCAGAGCCATTCTGTGACTCGCTAAAACTAGGTACCCCATTGTCCACAACCGCAAAAATATCACGTGGGGCTGATAAGGTAAGTTTTGAGAACGCCGCATATTTTTTGATATGCTTGGCAAACTCATCGGCACAGTCTTGGCTGATGACGATTTGGTAAGCGTCATCCGCTATTTTTCTAATCCAAATACCCAGCGCAACGCGCCCTTTGAGATTACTAATCGCGGTCGCTTGGTATTGTTCGCTGAGTTTGGTGACGTTGCAGGTTAATTGTCCTTGCAAGAATTTTTGGGCATCGATGCCGGTTATATCAAAGACGACGAAATCTGTCATGGTGGCTCTCTTTTTATTTGCTAAAAAAATTATAATCAAAGTTTTGCACAATTGGGCTCGGACTGCAATCATGCTTTATTAGGTTATGCTTGACTAAGTTCTGCTTTAAATTCTGATTTACTAGGTCATTTGTCAGAGGATTTGTCTGTGCTGGCTGATTACTATTATTGGGGCGACTTATCGCGTACAATATACTACCTAACGACCATTAAATTTTTTCTCAGCTGATTGAGCGTGTACTATGAGTTTACCTGCCTGTCCCCCATGTCCCAAGTGTAAAGAAAATTATACGTACCAA
This sequence comes from Faucicola osloensis, assembly GCA_019353055.1. Taxonomy (GTDB): domain Bacteria; phylum Pseudomonadota; class Gammaproteobacteria; order Pseudomonadales; family Moraxellaceae; genus Faucicola; species Faucicola osloensis_C. The sequence continues at coordinate 109,109 of JABAHL010000003.1, read as the reverse complement.
GATGGCGATTTATTGATTTGCCCGATGTGTGGCTTTGAAGCACAGCAGCAGGCATGGCAAACGGGCGAAACCGAAGCAGCCAGCGAACAAGTTATTAAAGATGCCGTCGGCAATGTGCTACAAGATGGGGATAGTGTGACGGTTATTAAAGACTTAAAAGTCAAAGGTGCAAGCACCCCCATTAAAGTTGGCACCAAAGTCAAATCCATTCGCCTGCTCCATGATGCGCCCGATGATCATGACATTGATTGTAAAATTGACGGTTTTGGCGCGATGAAACTCAAATCCAGCGTCGTCAAAAAAGCTTAGTTTGGGGAGGGTTTGGGCTTTGAGTATGCAACAGACATTGACACCCAAAGCTTATCTTTTTTTATGACATCCCAAAAGCTGTCACAATAAATTCAGTAGGTGATTGTGGAAAAATACGTTACAATAAGGCTATTTTTCTACAAATTTAATCATATACTTTTTTGTTAGTAGGTAATTGTGACCGCCTTATCTCATATTCGTAATTTTTCTATTATTGCCCATATTGACCACGGTAAATCCACGCTTGCCGACCGCATTATCCAAATGTGTGGTGGTCTACAAGCACGTGAAATGCAGGCGCAAGTACTTGACTCGATGGACATTGAGCGCGAGCGCGGTATTACCATTAAAGCCCAATCTGTCACGCTGTATTATAACCACCCAAACGGTGAAAAATACCAATTTAACTTTATTGATACCCCAGGTCATGTCGATTTTTCGTATGAAGTGTCGCGTTCACTGGCAGCTTGTGAAGGCGCTTTGCTGGTGGTTGATGCCGCGCAAGGCGTAGAAGCGCAGTCGGTTGCCAACTGTTATACCGCAATTGAGCAGGGGCTTGAAGTATTACCGGTACTCAACAAGATTGACTTACCGCAAGTGGACCCCGAGCGCGTGATTCAAGAAATCGAAGATATTATCGGGATTGAAGCGATGGATGCACCGCGCGTGTCTGCCAAGACAGGGGTGGGCGTGGATGATTTGCTACAAGCGATTGTTGAGCGTATTCCCGCGCCTGAAGGCGACCGTGATGCCCCTTTGCAAGCGTTAATTATTGACTCATGGTTTGACAATTATCTTGGGGTTGTGTCACTGGTACGTGTGCGTCAAGGTACGCTCAAAAAAGACGATAAAATCCATATCAAATCGACCAAAGGCACGCATATTGTGACGTCAATTGGGGTATTTACCCCAAAATCGTTTGAGACCAATATCTTAGAAGCCGGCGAAGTGGGTTTTGTGATTGCCGGTATCAAAGACATTGGCGGCGCGCCTGTGGGTGATACCATTACCCTTGCCAAAACCCCAGATGTAGATAGCATACCAGGGTTTAAAAAAGTCAAGCCACAAGTCTATGCCGGTATGTTCCCTGTTGATTCGAGTGACTTTGAGGCGTTTCGTGAAGCGCTACAAAAACTGCAAGTCAATGACGCTGCGTTGTTTTTTGAGCCTGATACCTCTGATGCCCTTGGGTTTGGTTTTCGCTGTGGTTTCTTGGGGATGCTGCATATGGAAATCATCCAAGAACGTCTTGAGCGTGAATACGATTTAGATTTGATTACCACGGCCCCGACCGTTATCTACGAAATCAAAAAACGCAATGGTGAGATTATCCAAATCGATAACCCATCAAAAATGCCTGACCCAGGTCTGATTGATGAGTTTCGTGAGCCGATTGCGCGCTGTCACATTCTGGTGCCACCCGATTATCTGGGTAACGTGATGACATTATGTATCGAGCGTCGTGGTATTCAAGTTGATATGAAGTTTATGGGACAGCAAGTCCAATTGACCTTTGATATTCCGATGGGTGAAGTGGTCATGGACTTTTTTGACCGTCTAAAATCGGTGTCACGTGGCTTTGCGTCACTTGATTACGGCTTTGAGCGCTTTGAAGCAGATAAACTGGTTCGGGTGGATGTGCTGATTAATGGCGAAAAAGTTGATGCGCTGGCGATGATTTGCCATGCTGAGCAAGCGCGCTATCGCGGTAATCAGTTGGTTGAAAAAATGAAAGAATTGATTCCGCGCCAAATGTTTGATGTGGCAATTCAAGCGGCAATTGGTAGCCAAATCATTGCCCGTAGTACTGTCAAAGCCATGCGTAAAGACGTACTTGCCAAATGTTATGGCGGTGACGTGTCACGTAAGAAAAAACTACTGTCAAAGCAAAAAGAAGGTAAAAAACGCATGAAGCAAGTGGGGCGTGTTGAGATTCCACAAGAAGCGTTTTTGGCGGTGTTAAAAGTGGATAATCAGTCATAGAGGCAAGTATGGATTTTGATTTTAATTTGATTCTTGTCCCTGCGACCTTGATTTTGGGCGCTATTTGGCTCCTGGATAAATTGGTACTAAAGCAAAAGCAAAGCAAAGGATTGGAGAAATCGACTGCGCCGGTGCGATGGGCGTATGATTTTTTCCCGATTTTAGCCATCGTCTTGGTGGTGCGTTCGTTTTTGATTGAGCCGTTTAATATTCCCTCATCGTCGATGGTGCCAACCCTGTATACGGGTGACTTTATTGCGGTCAATAAATACGCATATGGTATTCGCTTGCCACTGGTGAATACCAAAGTGCTTGATTTAGGCGCGCCGCAGCATGGTGATGTGGTGGTATTTCGCTATCCTGAGAACCCGAAAATTTATTATATCAAGCGGGTGATTGGCGTGGGTGGTGATACGGTGAGCTTTAATAACGGGCAGTTAAGCGTCAATGGCAAAGCGATTGCGACCACGCCAGCAAACTTTACTCCCGACCCTAAGATGACAGCGCAGCTCTATCCACCAGGTAAAACCGAGACCGGTGAGGTTGTGACAGCTGAGCAAGCAGCGCAATTGGGCAATCAAGAAGAATTGTCTGCCAAATACGTGCAAGAATCACCCAGTAGCAATCATCAACATTTGGTGCGCTATTTGGGTGACAAAAATTGGTTTCAATATGCCAGCTTTTTGCAGCAAGCCTCACCTCAATTGATGGCAAGCCAAGGTCAACAATGGCAACTAACAGTACCTAAAGGACACTATTTTGTGATGGGCGATAACCGTGATCGCAGTGCTGATAGTCGTTTTTGGGGGTTTGTACCTGATGAGAACCTAGCGGGTAAAGCCGTGTATGTGTGGACTCACAAAGCCAGTGGATTAAGTCTACCTACCTTTAATCGCAATGGCGCAATACACTAACCGCTTACTTTAAAAAATTGGATGTCAAAGCCTTTATTGTTGAGAATATTTAATTAACTAAAGCTTACATTAACCTATCTTGAGCGATGGTCAAAGGAGAATACGGCATGAACCTACCAAGTCATCAGCGCGGCGCCAGCGTAACGGGTATCGTGATTATGATTGTACTCATCGTCGTGTGTGCCAAAATCGGTCTAGCTATTATCCCTGCCCAAGTTGGTCACTACCAACTCAAAAAATCGTTGGCATTGGAACTTAAAAAGTCCAATGACAATAAAGAAAGTGTCAAAGAGTTTTTAGGTAATGTCAATTCCCAATGGCATATCAACGGTGTTAGCCAAAAGGCAGAGGACGTCGTGGAAGTGGTGGATAATACGCCAGGTGAGATGTCAGTGAAATTAAAATACGATGAAGCAAACAACTTTTTTGGTAACGTCGATATCGTCAATCGCTTTGAAGATACCATTAGCGCAGAAGATGCCAAAGTTGCCAAGCCCTAGTTAAGCCATAGTTAAATAGTTAGTAGCTATTGAGCTTATAGCCCCAATCTTAAGTAAGTGATAGCCATGTTATGATTTAAATGGCGAATACTTTTCTAACAATTTGAAGCAGATGAATTTACCAATCACTATTCCCACCTTTAATCTCAAAAAATTACCGCCACAAGTGCGTCAATTAACCGCACTTTTTTATCAAATGGGTTATCAGTTCGATAATGTGAATTTACCCATTATGGCACTCATGCATCGCTCATTTGATAGCGAACACAATTATGAGCAATTAGAGTTCTTGGGAGATGCATTGCTTGGTGTGATCATCGCAGAAGCCTTGTTTTTGCGCTATCCCGACTATAATGAAGGTCGGCTCAGTCGCTTACGTGCATCGCTTGTGCGCGAAGAAACTTTGGTGATTATTGCAAAACAGCTCAATTTGTCAGATTATTTGATTCTAGGGGTGGGCGAGCGTAAAGGCGGTGGTCGTCAGCGCGCCTCAATCTTGGCAGATAGCGTTGAAGCCTTGATTGGCGCTATTTATCTTGATAGCCAAAATTTTGATACGGTTAAAGCTTGTGTGCTGGCGTGGTTTGAAGATTTGTTCGAAAAAGTGAAAGAACAAAAAGTGCTAAAAGACGCCAAAAGCCGTTTACAAGAGCTGTTGCAGGCACACCAACTTGCGCTGCCACGCTATGAAGTGACCGAAACCATTGGCAATGCCCCTAATCAAATTTTTGTGGTCAGCTGCCAAGTGGAAATTATTTTTGACAATAAAACCGCCAAACCCATAGTGCCAACCCAGGCTTCAGTGATAGCGCAAGGGGAAAGTCGCCGTATTGCTGAGCAACGCTGCGCTGAAGCCATGCTGACTAAAATCAGTGATTTGTTACCCCCGCTGCGCTAATTTGCCAACCTGCTATACTGTCAATACCCAAATTTGATGAAATGCTTACTGAAATTTGCTCAAAACTCTTCTACAATAATTTGTACCCTTTAAACCAATGTTGAGATCCCACTTTATGTTTAACCAAGCAGACGCTACCCAACAAACAACCACTGACCCAGCTGTCGACAATCCATCAGCGGACAACAACCATGATGTTATCAGTCAATTCTTTAGTGGGCAAAGTGAATTAGCGCCCGCGCGCGCAGTGGATTTTCGCACGGGGTATGTAGCCATTGTCGGACGTCCAAATGTGGGTAAATCAACATTGATGAATCATGTGTTGGGTCAAAAATTGTCGATTACCTCGCGAAAACCCCAAACCACCCGCCATCGTATTATGGGGATTTTGACCAACGAGCAACTACAAGCAATTTTTGTTGACACCCCAGGTATCCATAGCCGCGAAGTGCGCGCTATCAATGAGCGTATGAATAAAGCCGCAACCTCGGCTTTGGCAGATGTGGATGCGGTATTGTTTGTGATTGATAGCCTAAAATGGGTGGAAGATGATGAGCTGGTGTTTGCCAAAGTGCAAAATTTGGGTGTCCCTGTGATTGCAGTGATTAATAAAAGCGACACCATTAAGGACGAAACTCAGCTATTCGCGCTACTACAAAAACTGCATGATACCCAAGTATTTAGCGATATCGTGCCCGTATCTGCATTACGTGCGCATAACTTAGATGAGCTAGTACGAGTCATCGGTAAGCATTTACCGATTGCAGCGCCAATCTATGATGCAGAGCAAGTCACTGACCGTTCAGAACGCTTTTTAGCCAGTGAAATCATTCGTGAAAAAGTGATGCGCGCATCGGGCGATGAGATTCCTTACGATTTAACGGTACAAATCGATACCTTTAAGGATGAGCCCGCACATCAAGACCCAAAAACAGGCAAATGGCGTAAAGCCGTGACCTTTATCGATGCTACGATTTTTGTCGAGCGTCAAGGTCAAAAGGTGATTGTCATCGGTGATAAAGGCGAAAAAATCAAACAAATCGGCATCGAAGCGCGCCAAGACATGGAAAAAATGTTTGATAAAAAAGTGATGCTAACGCTTTGGGTTAAAGTCAAAAAAGGCTGGTCAGACGATGAGCGTGCCCTAACGAGTTTGGGCTACTAGGCTATAGGCTACTATGCGCAATCAACTGCTAACAGGTTATATTCTGCACCAAAAACCGTATGGTGAAAGCCGTAGTTTAATTTACCTGTTTAGTGAAGAATGGGGCGTAGTACATGGTATCGGTAAAAAAAACTTACCGCTATTTGTCCCCATACAATTTTTTGGCAATGGTAAAAACAGCCTAAAAACTTTTAGTCAAAGCCAGATTTTGCAAAATCACATTACCCTCACAGGACAAAGCCTGTATGCGGGCATGTATCTCAATGAGATTTTGCAAAAACTATTGCCTGTTGAAGAGCCGTTTGCTGAGATATGGCAAGCATATCAGCAGTGCGTGGCAAACATGGCAACGCTGTTTGTCGAGCCAGCGCAATCGCCACATGACATGACCCGTTTAAAGTGGCATTTAAGACGCTTTGAAAATGTATTGTTTGAACAATTAGGCTATGGGTTCGATTTTGCTAAAGATGCGTTGGGGGATTTAATAGTCCCATCGCAGCGTTATCAATACCAGCTACAGCAGGGATTTATGCCAGTTTTACCCTTGGATAAACCCGACATAGCATTAACAGGTGAGCAGCTGTTAACTTGGTATCAATGTTTACAAGATGAAGCTAGGTTTAACCAAATGATGCAGCAAGATTTTGATTTAGCCAAACAATTGGTCAATAGTATCAGTGTCATACACCGCCATTTGATGGATAATTTACTCAATTATCAAACCTTGCAAAGCCGAGAACTTTGGCAGCAGCTTACCCAATATCAATAATAGACAAAATAGGGCATATCATGACTAGCAATAAACCCTTACTCGGTGTGAATATCGACCATATTGCAACGTTGCGTCAAGCGCGTGGCGTGGCGTATCCCGACCCTGTAGCAGGGGCATTAATTTGTGAGCAGGCGGGGGCGGATGGTATTACGCTGCATTTGCGTGAAGATCGTCGTCACATTCAAGATGATGATGTTTATCGCCTTGCCAAAGTCATAACGACTCGTATGAACCTTGAAATGGCAGTCACTGACGAGATGGTAGCGATAGCCTGTGATGTTAAGCCAGCTTGGGTGTGCTTTGTCCCTGAAAAACGCCAAGAACTGACCACCGAAGGCGGTCTTGATGTGATTGGCAATCAGGACAAAATAGCCAGTGCGATTCAACAGTTACATCAAGTCGGCACTCAAGTGTCACTATTCATTGATACAGAGTTGGCGCAAATTGATAAAAGTATTGCGTTAGGTGCAGATGCCATTGAACTACACACGGGCGCCTATGCGGACTATTGTTTGCAAAATGACCAAGTTAAAATTAGCCATGAAATCACCCGTATCAAAACAGCCGTGACTCATGCCCACGAGGCAAAAGCAAGTTTACTGGTCAATGCAGGGCACGGTCTTACCCGTAATAACGTTGCACCCATTGCTGATATTGGTGGCATCCATGAACTAAACATTGGTCATGCCATTATTGCAGACAGTGTGTTTATGGGGCTTAGCCAAGCGGTTGGCGCAATGAGAAAAGCATTTACGCCAAAAGCCTAGCTGTTAGGGGCAGTTAAACTGTTCAACTGAGTAGGGCTTATATTTAATAATGCCTGTTTTGCTAAAACTTACCTTTAGTCGATTATCGACCTTACCATCTAAAGGGCAGTATTGAATATTGCCCATATAACCAATGGGTCTAGCGTTTTCTGGCTTAAAAATAATATAGTTGTTATTCAGCGAGATATTTGCCGTAACTACACCCCAGGTTAAATCTAATGTAAGCTGATGATTGAGTTTGTCTACCGCTGCCTCATATCTGTTATTACTGTTTTTATCGATAAAGCTAATCAGCTGATGACCGCCAGTTGTTACGCAAGCCAAGCTGTCATTAGCGACACAGGCGATGACTGGATTTTGATAAATTAGCGCCTCTTGTTTTGCGCTGCTTAAAAAATTCATTAAACTTGAAGCGATATTTTTTGCTTCCATTTGCTTTAAGCTGTTGGTAATAGTAATCGAAGCCATCGCCACGATGATAGATAAAACAGCCAAAACGACGACTGTTTCAATCAAAGTAAATCCCTGTCTCTTTATTGAGAATACGTTGGCTTTCGAATCATTCATGCTATTAGAGCTACCGGCTAGATCATGATGGAATAACACAATAAACGATTTTAGTTCATCATTATAGAGAGTTTTGATAAATTAACAAACAAATATTGATATAAAGGATAGAGGTGGCTGACTATAAAGCTAATAACAGCAAAGCTAATAAAAGCGACCAAAAGACTGTTACAGTCTGACATAATGAAGTTTTCAAAACCGATTGATGCGTTTACATGTTAAAGTATCTATCTTAATTTATGAACGCTAAGCTATTATCTAGAAGAAACTGTTTTAGTGGTATAGCAAACGCATCACTCACACATTAAGTAAATGAATGTCACTAGAATGTATCATTTAGTGACAGTATGAATTTAAGATATGGTAAATTTAAATAGACTGTATTAAAATCCTTCTCAAGATGAGTGTATAGTTTTGATGTGTAATTTCGAATCATTATGATGGTTGTTGGATTCTTAGTATTGAGCGTAATTAATAAGCTTAGCTACTAAAAAATAAAAATATAACATATTGTGATGTTCGTGTAATATTGTGTAGCAATGTAAAAAAAAGAGTTGTAAACACAATTTTTAGGCGTTAAGCTATATTTAACAAGTTCATAAAGTACATGTGTTTTGATGTGTTATTTTATGAATTAACTGTCAGGTTATTTTAATTTAAAATGAGCCAATCCTTTGGAGGACTTCTATGAAGCTAAATAAAATCGCTCTAGCAGTTGTTGCTGCAGCTGTTATGCCAGTAGCCGCTAACGCAGGCGTTACTGTTACACCTTTGCTACTAGGTTACCATTATGTAGACGGTATCAGCAAAACTGAAGACAAACAAGGCGAGCAATTCGCAGGTACTCACCAAGATAACGACTTGTACACTGGTGCAGGTATTGGTATCGAATTGACACCAACTATCGCACTTGAATTAGAGTACGGTGAAACTGATTCTGATGCATTAAATAGTAACGGCGATAAAGTTAACGGACTTGAATTTGAACAAAAATCATACTCAGGTAACTTTACTATTGGTACTGAAACCTTTAGTGGCTACACTAACAGCCCATTCAAGCCATATGTGTTAATCGGTGCAGGTCAATCAAAAACCTCAATGGTATTTGATGATGGCAGCAAAGCAACTTCAAAAGATACAATTGGTAACTTAGGTCTTGGTGCTTACTACCGTATCAATGACGCATTAAGCTTACGTGGTGAAGGTCGTGCGATTTATAACTTCGATAACGATTGGTGGGAAGGTCTAGCATTAGCAGGTCTTAACGTAGTTCTAGGTGGTCACTTGGCACCAGCAGCGCCAGTAGTTGAGCCTACACCTGTTGAGCCAATCATTGTGACTGATGGTGATGACGACCAAGATGGCGTGTTAAATAGCGTTGACAAATGCCCAGGCACCCCATTAAATGTTGTTGTAGATGCTGATGGTTGCCCACGTGAAATTACAGCCGATGACGCATTACGTATGGAATTACGTGTATTCTTTGACAATGACAAAACTGTCATCAAAGATCAGTACAAACCAGAAATCCAAAAAGTTGCTGAAAAAATGAGTGAATATCCAAATTCAACAGCTTCAATTGAAGGTCACGCTTCAAAAACTGGTCCATCTGCGCGTTACAACCAACGTTTGTCTGAAGCACGTGCAAATGCGGTTAAATCAATGTTAGTTAACCAATTTGGTGTTGCACCACAACGTATTAGCACAGTGGGTTACGGTTATGACCGCCCAATTGCAGACAACAACACTGCTGAAGGTCGTGCAATGAACCGTCGTGTATATGCTATCATCACTGGTAACAAATCTAGCACAACCGTTCAAACTAAAGACATGAACGTACAATAATTAGCTATTAAATAAAAAAGCTACCCTCGTTGGTAGCTTTTTTTATTTTTATTATCAGCTATAAACTCAACTTAGATAAATTTAATCTATTTTTAACGATAAGATGTTATACTACCGCGTGTTTTAATTTCCCTTCCTAGCCGAATTTTCAAGAGCTATTTTTTTATGTCAGATTCAATCAAAAATCTTCGCAATATTGCGATTATTGCCCACGTTGACCATGGTAAAACTACTCTAGTCGATAAACTGTTACAACAATCTGGTACTTTTGGTGAGCGTGCCGCAGAAGTTGAACGCGTCATGGACTCTAACGCATTAGAGCAAGAGCGTGGTATTACCATTTTAGCCAAAAATACGGCAATCAAATGGACCAATCCTAAAGACGGCGTTGAATACCGTATTAACATCGTCGATACCCCCGGTCACGCCGACTTCGGTGGTGAAGTTGAACGTGTGATGTCGATGGTTGACTGTGTGTTGTTATTAGTTGATGCCGTTGATGGTCCTATGCCACAAACCCGTTTTGTGACCTCAAAAGCATTTGCCCGTGGCTTAAAGCCAATCGTGGTGATTAATAAAATTGACAAACCAAGCGCACGTCCAGACTGGGTCATGGATCAGGTGTTTGATTTGTTTGATAATTTGGGTGCGACAGATGAGCAGCTAGATTTTCCCATCGTTTATACCTCTGCCATGAATGGTATTGCAGGTTTATCGCCTGACGAGCTTGCAGAAGATATGCAGCCATTGTTTGAAACCATCGTTAATGTTGTTGAGCCACCACAGGTGGATACGGACGGTCCATTCCGTATGCAAATTTCAAGCCTTGATTATGATAACTTCAAAGGTTTGATTGGTATCGGTCGTATTCAGCGTGGGTCGGTTAAAACCAATACACCTGTAACGATTGTGGATAAAGAAGGTAATAAACGTAACGGCCGTATCCTACAAATCATGGGTTACCATGGTCTTGACCGTATCGAAGTACCTATGGCGCAGGCAGGTGATATCGTCTGTATCACGGGTATCGATGCGTTAAATATTTCTGATACTATCTGTGATCCACAAAACGTAGAAGCCTTACCACCGCTAAGTGTCGATGAGCCAACCGTATCGATGACTTTCCAAGTGAATAACTCACCATTTGCGGGTAAAGAAGGTAAATTCGTGACGTCGCGCAATATTCGTGAACGCCTAGAACGTGAGTTGATTCATAACGTGGCACTTCGCGTAGAAGATACCGACAGTCCTGATAAATTTAAAGTATCAGGTCGTGGGGAACTTCATTTATCTGTATTGATTGAGAATATGCGCCGTGAAGGTTTTGAGCTCGGTGTATCACGTCCAGAAGTGATTGTTCGTGAAATCGATGGTGAGAAACAAGAGCCGTTTGAAAATGTGATTTTTGACGTTGAAGAACAGCACCAAGGTGCGGTAATGGAGCAAATGGGCTACCGTAAAGGTGAATTGACCAATATGGAAGTTGACGGCAAAGGTCGTATCCGTATTGAAGCGGTGGTACCGTCACGTGGTTTAATCGGTTTTCGCTCTGAGTTCTTAACCATTACCTCAGGTACCGGTATCATGACTTCAAGTTTCTCACATTATGGTCCTGTCAAAACAGGCGATGTGGCAAAACGCCAAAATGGGGTGTTGATTTCTATGGTGAATGGTACGGTATTGGGCTATGCGCTATTTAACCTTCAAGAACGCGGTCGTATGTTTGTATCACCACAAACTGAAGTCTATGAAGGCATGATTGTCGGTCAAAACTCGCGTAGCGATGATATGGTAGTTAATCCAACCAAAGCAAAACAGTTGACGAACGTGCGCGCCAGTGGTACCGATGATGCGATTATTTTAACGCCGCCAATCATTTTCACCCTTGAACAAGCGCTTGAATTTATTGAAGATGATGAGCTGGTTGAGGTGACACCAAAATCAATTCGTCTACGCAAGAAATACTTGACTGAGAGTGAACGTAAACGTAACGGTCGTAAATAATAGCAGATTTAAGCTATAAAATTTTGAAAAAGCCCAACATTTATTTGCAAAAAGCTTGTACCTGTTACAAGCTTTTTTAATTTAATCTACACGCTGGCAAAGCAAAGGTTTAAAACTTTACACAATTGCTTATGATGATAAGGGTTTTTTAGTCAACGATTGTAGCGATTATTTTGAAATAGGAGAAGTTATATGAGTATGATGTCAGAATTTAAAGAGTTTGCCCTCAAAGGCAACGTGATGGATTTGGCAGTGGGTGTCATCATCGGCGGCGCATTTGGTAAAATCACGACGTCATTGGTAGAAGATATTATTATGCCGATTATCTCTGCGATTATGGGCGGCAGAATCGATTTTACCAATATGTTTGTGGTGTTAGGTGATGTACCTGCAGGCACTGCTATGACGTATGATGCGCTGAAAAAAGCGGGTGTGCCTGTATTTGCATATGGTAATTTTATCACCATCTTAATCAACTTTATTATTTTGGCATTTATCATATTTATGTTGGTGAAAGCCATGAACCGCCTACGCCGTCAAAGCGAAGCGCAAGAAGCGGCTGCACCAGAACCTTCAGAAGAAGTACTATTGCTCCGTGAAATCAGCAGTAAATTAAGTAAATAACGGTTTGTACTCACGCTGATAGATTAAAATTTCAGCCCATGTTATTTATAAATGAAAAAAAGCCTCCATGATAACTGGGGGCTTTTTATTGATTGCTAGTCAATCTACATTTTTTATCTATACATATTCATCAGCTAATGACAGTAAGGCAAGTTATGACAAAGCAGGTAATCGTGCTTGGTGCAGGGGTAGTAGGTGTTACCACTGCTTGGCAGCTACGACAAGCAGGGTTTGAGGTAACGGTAATCGAGCGTGAAAGCAGCGCTGCATTATCCACATCGTTTGCCAATGGTGGGCAAATATCTGTGTCACATGCTACGCCTTGGGCAAATCCTGATACACCCTATAAAGCGCTAAAATGGTTATTGCGAGAAGATGCGCCATTGTTGTTTCGCTGGCGTCGGTTGTTGGGTTTGCCGGGCAACGCGGGACAAGATACAGTCCCCGATATGGCGCTGTGGCGCTGGGGTTGGCAGTTTTTGCAGCAGTGCAATGCGAAAAGTGCTGATGCTAATTTGGTGCAGATGGTCAATTTAGGATTATACTCTCGGCAAGTACTGGGGGAGGTTAGGGCGCAAACGGACATTGATTATGACTGTCTGACACGCGGTATTATGCATTTTTATACCGATTATGCTGAGTTTCAAGCAGCGATAGCACCCACTAAACGGATGCAGCAATTGGGTTGTGATCGGCAAGTAATTAGTGTGGATAAAGCGATAGAATTAGAGCCTGCGTTAACTGGTATTGGCAAAGAGCTAGTTGGGGCGACTTATACCGCACTTGATGAATCAGGGGATGCCCAAAAATTCACCCATCGCTTGGCCGCACTTTGTCAACAGCAAGGGGTAACATTTTTATTTAATACTGCCATCAAACGACTTATTTATCATAACCAACACATTGATGGTGTGGAAGTAATGTCCGTTGATAGCAAAGATAATGCTGCTTTGCCAGCGCAGTCACAGATACTGTCCGCGGATGCTTATGTACTGGCGTTAGGGAGTTATAGTCCTGCCTTAGTCAAAGATTTGGGTATCAATCTACCCATCTATCCTGCCAAAGGCTATTCAGCCACGTACCCCGTGTTGCGACCCCATGAGACACCTTATGTAAGCTTGATTGATGATGAGTTTAAACTGGTATACTCGCGCCTAGGCGATCGCTTGCGAGTAGCAGGAACGGCTGAATTTAACGGTTTTAACCTTGAGCTAAATCCCGTTCGTTGCCAAGCGATTACGCGGCGGGTGAGAGAGGTGTTCGGGGATGCGGTAGATTTGACTCAGCCAAATTATTGGACAGGGCTGCGACCGATGACACCGTCAAATGTGCCGATTATCGGTCGCGCTGTCAATCGCCAAGGACGTATTGATAATTTGTATCTCAACACGGGACATGGCACTTTGGGCTGGACGCACTCGAACGGCTCAGCAAAAGCGATTGCTGATATCATGCAAGGGCGTCAGCCACAAGTAAATTTTAACTTTGTGGGCTTGCAGGCTTAAGTGATTGGGTTGGGATACTGGCAGATTTTGGAAAAGTCACAGTAAAAGTCGAGCCTTTGCCAACTATGGATGTGATATCAAGGGTGGCATGATGCTGATACAAGACATGTTTGACAATCGCTAGCCCCAAACCGGTACCCCCTGTCTCACGGCTTCGACCCGTGTCCACGCGATAAAAACGCTCGGTTAAGCGCTGAATATGGCGCTGCTCGATGCCAATGCCATTGTCGGTCACGCTAAAACATACACCCGCGTCACACTCATGCCAGCTAATACTAATTTCACCACCTTTTGGGGTGTATTTCATGGCATTGGTAATCAGGTTACTGAGCGCACTTCGCAGATAATCTTCATAACCCAAAATATGTAACGTGCTGTCGATGTGCAAATGAATCATATGGTCGTATGACTTGTTGTACATTTGCGCATCGTCAAACAATTGCATTAGCATTTTGGGAATGTCAATGTCTTTGGGCTCAGTGGGCTTTTCATCATTTTCCAACCGAGATAATAACAGTAAGTCATTAATGATGTTATTCATGCGCTGACTTTGCTGCATCATCTGAGTAAACGCGCGAGCAATACGCGGATCTAAATCGGGCTGTTCACTCAAAGTCTCCACATACCCCATGATGACGGTAAGCGGCGTGCGAAGTTCATGCGAAACATTTGCCACAAAGTCTTTTCGCATTTGTTCTAAGTGCTGAAAACGAGTGACATCATAAATCAGCAGTAATTTTTCTTGCCCAAATTTGGTAATCTTGCACTGCACATAGCGCTCGATATTAGACGGGTTATGGATACGCACACCATCTGGATAGTCTTCAATGTGGTGATAATATTGATGAAAAAGCGGATTGCGAATAATGGTCAACACGTTGCGACCTTGATCGGGCGCTTTAAAATGAAAAAGCCGCTCGGCAGAGTTGTTCCACCATTCGATACAGTCGTTTTTGTCAATCAGAATAATCGAGTCTTGCAATGCGCTCAGCGAGTCGCGCACTTTTTGCACTAGAGAAACGGTTTGCTGATGCGCCAATTTCTCTTGGCGATTGACTTGGTAGATATTACTGGCGATGACATTAAGATTGGGCTCAAATGCAGGCGGCGGCTCATCGGGGTTTTTGTTATACCATGCTTTAAAGCGTTGTATCGACCATAAAAAATATAGCTGATACAGGCAAAGCCCTATCGCCAGTCCCCAACCCCAAAACCCTAATAGCCCGCCAATCAACAACCCGGCAACCCCAGCTGTGACTACGGGTGAAATGCTCGCCCACATATTAATTTTTCTAGCATCCATTGAGAAAGCTTACTATAGCGAAGTTGGGATAAGTTGGCAAAAATTTCAATGCGATTAATCAGGCTATTGTTAGTCGATTTTATTAGAAAAGCGATAGCCTGTGCCACGTACAGTTTGGATATAGTCGGCAAACCCAAATGGCTCAAGCACTTTACGCAGGCGGCGGATATGCACGTCAATGGTACGATCTTCGACATACACATTGCCACCCCACACTTGATCGAGCAGCTGGGTGCGGGTATAAGCGCGCTCGGGATGACTCATAAAGAAAGCAAGTAGCCGATATTCTGTCGGTCCGATATCCACCGCTTTGTTATTGGCACTCACGCGCTGACTGGCAGGGTCTAGCGACAAGCCGCCTACGTCAATGGGTTTTTCGCCTGACAATGCACTACTACGGCGCAATACCGCTTTGATACGGGAAACCAATTCACGGGTGGAAAACGGCTTGGTGATATAGTCATCTGCCCCAGCGTCAAGTCCTTGAACTTTGTTGTCTTCTTCGCCTTTGGCGGTGAGCATGATGATAGGAATTTCAGAGAGCATTTCATCTTTTTTCAGGCGGCGGCATAAATCAATACCTGATAGCCCATTGGGTAGCATCCAATCTAATAAGATAAGGTTGGGACGATGATCGACCACCAAATGATGGGCTTGAGAGACTTCTGAGGCTTGCAAACAATCAAATCCTGCCATCTCTAGTGTGGTCACGATCATTTCTCGAATGGCAGGCTCATCTTCCACTACCAAAATAGTTTCATTTTTCATAAATTTCTCAAGCGATAAAGTAGGCAACTGTTTACCAAAATAGTTTTATGACAATAATATTACAATGCCCATATTACAACTTCAGAATATGACAAAAAAATGACAACGATAAGTTTTTAAGGGTTTTATTTGTGGTCTTGTAAAAAATTCGGCGTTTGACTCAATTTTTGGTACTTAACACAGGTCGTATCACAGTTCAAAAATAAAATTTATCGGACCATCATTGCAACTGCTGACTTGCATATCTGCGCCAAATTCGCCTGTTTGCACGGCTGCATATTGCGTCTTGGCATATGCGACTATCTGCGCAAACAAAGCTTTGGCAGTGTCGGGCGCCATCGCGGGCTTAAAATCAGGACGTCTACCCGATTGGGTATTGGCAAGGAGGGTAAACTGCGACACTAACAGTAAACCGCCATTGACTTGTTGCACGTTTTTATCCATTTTGCCTAGCGCATTTTCAAATATGCGATAGGTGAGGATTTTATCAATCATTTTTTGCCCCATCGCGAGCGTATCATCATGCCCAAGTCCGAGGTAGACAAGTACGCCGTGGGCAATCTCGCCGACGATTTGTTGTGGGTGAGGCGCTTGGTTAACTGCTACTTTGGCAAATTTCACCCGTTGTAGTACTGCTTTCATGATTTTTCCTATCCGTCAGTTTGAGCGTAAGCGGCTTGACTTAAAAGCTAGCTTATCGCTTAACTCGTAGCCCAATGTTTAATATACCGTGATTCTAAGGGGCATTTTGATTATAATAAGCCAACTTTAAAATGCCAATCTCGAGTAACTTATGACCTTGTTTACGACGTTACAATCGCTTGTCCCACAACAAAAAATCAGTGAAATCGCAGGTCGTCTTGCCCAAAGCCGTCATCCGCTGGTGAAAAAAACTCTTATTCGTACCTTCGCTTCGGTGTATGGCATCAAGCTAGAGGAATATGCGCGCGGTAGTTTTTCTCAGTATGACAGTTTTAATGATTTTTTTACCCGTGAACTCAAAGACGGCGCGCGCAAGATTGATGATGACCCAGATGCGCTGATCTGTCCTGCAGATGGCATGATATCGCAATTGGGGCAAATCGATAAAGACCAAATCCTGCAAGCCAAAGGCAAATCGTATGAAGTCGGGCAATTGCTCGCGGATTATGAACTTGGCAAAGCCATGCAAGAGGGGAGTTTTGTCACCGTGTATTTGGCACCGACCAATTATCACCGCGTGCATATGCCGTTTGACGGTACTTTGGTAGAAACCATCTATGTGCCAGGACAGCTATTCTCGGTGAATAACGAGACCGCTGAAAACATTACCGATTTGTTCGCCCGTAATGAGCGCTGCGTGTGTGTGTTTGATACCGAATTTGGTAAAGCTTGCGTTGTACTAGTCGGGGCGATGATTGTAGCAGGGATTGAAACAGTGGCCACAGGCAAAATCAAACGTAGCGATCGCGTGCAGCGTCAAACCCATCATATGACATTGAAAAAGGGCGATGAACTTGGGCGGTTTTATTTGGGCTCAACGGCGATTGTGGTACTACCAAAATCAGCGGGCATGGCTTGGGAGGCAGGTCTTTATAATTCAGTGCCGGTGACAATGGGGCAACGTCTCGGTACTTTTTTGCAGTAAGCTGTCAAGGTATTTGCTAAAAAAGGTAGCAAAGGCTGCCTTTTTTATGGGGTGTTTTAGCCAATTTGCATAGGTTGATTGCTCACATAAACTAAACGATAACGAAAAATATTTTAGTAAAATTTGTTTATAATAGCCGACTTATGATTTTTGCCTGCTTTTTTATTTAAATTGATCACTATGAACCTACCGCAAACACCGCAACCTCAGCCATCGCACGACTTAGACTATCCGACAGTTTGGATTATGATTTTGGGGTTGATTATTGCTATCGGTCCGCTGTCGATTGATATGTATTTGCCGGCCTTGCCCAGTATGGCACAAGATTTTGGCGTGGCAACGGCTTTTATGTCCAATTCGGTGCCTGCCTATTTTGTGGGCTTGGTGGTCGGGCAGTTGTTTTATGGTCCGATTTCGGATCGGATTGGGCGAATCAAGCCCTTGTATGTGGGCATGGTATTGTATGTGATTGCTTCGGTGATGTGCGCCACCACCACCAATGAATACGTGTTGTTTGTCTCACGAACGCTACAGGCGTTGGGTGCGTGTGTGGGAACGGTGGTGTCGCGGGCGATGATTCGTGACCGCTTGCATCCCAAGCAAATGGCAAAGGCATTTTCGCTGATGGTCCTAGTGATGGGGATTGCGCCGATTTTGGCACCAAGCCTAGGGTCGTTGCTGTTAAAAGTCGCCAGTTGGCGGGTGATTTTTTGGTTTTTGGCGGGGTTTGGTATTTTAAATATCGTGCTGACCCGGCTGTTTTTGCATGAAACCTTGACCGATGAGTTTCGCAACAATCGTCCGATGAATGACGTGCTCAGTCAATACTGGGATTTGCTTAAAGACACCCAGTTTAATTATCCTGCGATTGGCGCAGGGCTGCTGATGGGTTCGATGTTTGTGTATATCAGCGCGGCGCCTGAGCTAATTATGGAAGGGTATGGGGTGACGCCGCAGCATTTTAGCTGGATTTTTGGGATGAATGCGGCAGGTTTTATTGGATTGACACAGGTCAACCAATGGCTGGTGAACCGTTATCGTCTGGTCAGCTTGCTGCGATTTGGGGCGGTGATGCAAGTAATTGCAGCAGCGTGTTTGATGCTGCTGGGTTTAGTCTTTGGCACGCAAGCTTGGTTGCCGTTGGTGCTCGCCAGCATTTTTTGCTGTATTGCAGGGTTAGGACTGACTCAGCCCAATTCAGGTGCCATTGCGTTGGCATTTCAAAAACGCCGTGCTGGCATGGCGAGTGCCTTGCAAGGCTCACTCAACTTTGTCGTCGGTATTTTTGGCGGCTTAGTATTAAATATTCTGCCCTTTAATCCCGTCGCCAAGCTGGGTATTACCATGTTTATGCTCATGACTATTGGCGCATTTTTGGTATTTCAAATCGACAAAAATCTCGATGTGGCGGATGTGGACTAAGGGTTAATCAAACCGATACACATCCATACCCAAACTAAAATGGGCAAAACTTTCATGCACGATACTCATCTTTGTGCCTGCGCCTGCCGCAAAAAATAACGGCAATAAATGCTCAGGGGTGGGGTGATTGTGATGGGCAAATGGATGTGACCGCCAATCTAAAGCCGTTGGCATATGTTGTTTGAGTTGATGAATCAACCAATATTTAAATTCACGTGCCTCAGCATCCACCTCACCGCTATCAAACTGCACCTGCGCCAAATTATGGGTGACACTGCCAGAGCCGATGATTAACACTTGCTCTGCCCGTAGTGGCGCCAATAAAGCCCCCAGCTGAAAACACGCATAACTATCAAAATGCTGTGGCAGCGAAAGCTGCACAATCGGCACATCTGCCTGCGGATACAAATGCACCAGTGGCGACCATACCCCATGATCAAAGGGACGCAGTCGATTGACCGACGTGCTAACACCCAAAGCCTGCAACTGCTGTGCCAGCTGCTCAGCAATTAGGCTATCGCCTTTGACAGGATAATCGATTGTATACAGTTTCTTTTGAAAGCCGCTAAAATCATGCCAAGTAGCGGGCGCGGCATTGCCATTGATTTCTAGATGCTGGCTTTGCCAATGCGCAGAGATGATGATAATCAAGCGTGGTTTTGGTAGATTTTGCCCAAATTTATTCAGCGCTTGGGTAGTACGGTTGTTTTCGATGGCAATCGTCGGCGCCCCATGTGAGATAAACAAACTGGGCAAGGTATAAAGCTGGTACGGTGTTTTGGGTAAAAATGGCTGCAGGCTGATTGGTTGTTTTTCGGTTTTTTCCATCAATTTTCTTAAAGTTGCAGTGATAACGAATTAATAAGTTAAATAAGGGAAAAATCCGCAAAAACAAGCCATGTCAGCGATTTCATACATAATCAAACATAACAGGTTAACTGGAAAAACTTAAAAATAATCACCGCGATGATACGGATGATGATGGATAATGGTCATAGCGCGGTACAGCTGCTCCATCAGTAGCACACGCACGAGCGGATGCGGCAGGGTAAGATTGGACAGCGACCATTTGAATGTCGCATGGGCTAATACCTCTTTTGAAATGCCATCAGCACCCCCAATCACAAACGCCATGTCATCACCCAGCTGCATGGCTTCGCCAACTTTAGCCGCTAACTCTTCGGTTGATAGATTCTTACCGCGGACGTCTAGGCAAATCAGCTGTTCGCGTTTGCCTGCTGAATTTTTGGCTTGGTGCGCTTGCAGAATTAGCCCGCCTTCGGTGATGGCATATTTTTCAAGTTCGGCAGGCGAAGGGTTTTTGGCGCGTTTGCAGGCGGGGATTTCAACGATTTCGGTGCTGAGCATGGGCTGAATACGTTTATGATAGTCATCAAATCCCGTCTGTACCCAAGCTGGCATTTTTTGTCCAACGGCTAAAATTCTTGCTTTCATGGGTTCCCCTTTGTTATCTTTTGACCAATCTATGTCACTGTCTATATCACTGTGGTGATTCACCGTTAGCCATTGAACACTCATTATCGAAGCTAGCTATATTTTCGCTATCGCAGCTAGCTATATTAAGGCTTAATTAAAGCTATATTAAAGCTTAAAACGAACCATTTAAAAACCAACCATTTAAAAACGCTTGCAACGCACCCATATACAATGCAATAAAGCCTAAAGCAACCTAAGCTGAGCTAAAGCCTGAATTAAAGCTAAGCTGAGCAACAAAATTTTAACATGATTTTATCGCTGTGATGGATAATACTTCCCCTAGCGTTTAATGAAGGTGATAAAATAATTTGCATGACAAAGTTTAAATGACAAATTTTAAATGATAAGAAAAGACGACAACAATATGAAAAATTGGCAAGACCCCAATGCCGCTGTTGAAGCAGCCAACTATGACAACCCGATTCCAAGCCGTGTACTGATTTTGCAAACCCTACTTGAGCGCGGACAAGCTACCCAACATGAGCTTGCGACGATTTTTGATTTAGATGATGACGAGTACGACGCACTGGGTAACCGCTTAAAAGCCATGCTGCGTGATGGACAATTAAGCCGTGATGCCGACGGGGGCAATCCTTATATTTATCGCCCACTGACTGACAATGATGCCGTGACTGGCGTGGTCGCTGCCCATGCCAAAGGCTTTGGCTTTGTCGTGCTTGACGATATGCCTGATTTGTTTTTGAATGAAGCTGAAATGCGCTGGGTATTTCATGGCGATAAAGTAAAAGCCATCGCCACTAGCACCGACAACCGTGGCCGTATGATGGGTCGTGTGGTGTCGGTGGTGTCCCATGCACAACTACAATATATTGGTAAACTTGCAAAAGATGACGATGGTTACTTTGTAGAACTCATCAGCCCAAACAATCATCAACCGATTACGGTGACGGAAGAAAACGTCGAAGCGCTACAACTTAAAATGGGCGACCCCGTTAAAGTCGATATCATCGACTATCCCACCCAACATGAATACGCGACGGGAAAAATTACTGAAAGCTTGGTCGATGATAACGAGCGTGAATTGATTATCAAAACCACGCTGCTAAATTACGATATTCCCCATGAGTTTAGCCCAAATGTCATGCAGCAAGTCGATGCGTACAAAGAGCCGACACAAAAAGACTATCAAGACCGTATCGATTTACGTGCGTTGCCGCTAGTCACCATTGATGGCGAAGACTCGCGCGACTTTGATGATGCCGTCTATGCCGAAAAACGTCGCGGCGGTGGCTATCGCTTGGTGGTCGCGATTGCCGATGTCAGTCATTATGTGACTGCCAACTCAGTACTTGACCAAGAAGCCTATGAGCGTGGTACATCGGTGTATTTCCCGCATTTTGTGGTGCCGATGCTCCCTGAAAAACTCTCCAACGGTCTTTGCTCTTTAAACCCAAGTGTTGACCGCTTGTGTATGGTAGCCGATATCATATTATCGCGTAGCGGCAACGTGACCAGCTATGAGTTTTATCCAAGCGTGATGCACTCTCAAGCGCGATTGACTTATAACCAAGTCAACGATTATTTTGCCCAAGCGCAAGGGGAAACGCCCAAAGCCGAAGTGCCTGTCACTATCACCGGTAATAAAGCGGTCAAAAAATCAATCGATGTGCTTTATGATTTGTACAAAGTGCTATTGGTCAAACGCGAACAGCGCCATGCGATGGAGTTTGAAACCCAAGAGACTTATATCAAGTTTGATGAAGCAGGCAAAATCAGCGCCATCGTGGCACGGACGCGTGGTGACTCGCATAAGCTCATCGAAGAGATGATGCTACTTGCCAATACCTGCGCGGCTGAGTTTTCGCTCAAGCATGAATTGCCAGTCTTGTATCGCAATCATGATACTCCAGAGGCAGAAAAAGCCGCTCGCGTCAGTGACTTTGTGAAGCATTTTGGTTTGTCATTTCCTGAAGAAAACCCGACACAGGCAGATTATCAGCGTATCATTGAAGCGACACGCGAGCGCCCTGATGCGATTAGTATCCATAGTGTGCTACTGCGCTCCATGCAGCAAGCCAACTATGCACCGACCAATATCGGACACTTTGGGCTTGCGTATGATGAATACAGCCACTTTACCTCACCGATTCGCCGTTACCCCGACTTGATGCTACACCGTGCCATCAAAGCGAAAGTGACCGGCAAAAAAGCGCCGCTGCCAGATTGGTCACTAGAAGATGCGGGTGAACAGACCTCAATGACAGAGCGCCGTGCCGATGAAGCCAGCCGTTTTGTTGAGCAGTGGCTCAAAGCCCATTATATGAAAGACCATATCGGTGAAGAATTTGATGCGGTAGTTACCACAGTGACCAATTTTGGCTTGTTCGTGACTCTCACCGATTTATTCATTGATGGCTTGATTCATATCTCGCATTTGGGCGAAGATTACTTTGTGTATGATGACAAGGCGCAGCAGTTATTCGGTGAAAAATCAGGACTGGTGTTTGGACTCGGTGATAAAATCCGTGTCAAAGTCGCTGCCGTCAATATGGAGACCCAGCAGATTGATTTTGATTTGGTGACACAGCTGGAAAAATCGTCATTTAATAATCGCGGTAAAGGCAAAAGTCGCGGTCAATCGCAAGCGGCCTCTAATTCTAAGGCTCAATCCAATCCCAACGCGCCATCTAATCCTAACGCTCAATCTAAGCCAAATGAGAGTGTCAGGAAAGCAAAAAGCGCTAAAAATAAAAGTAACGCGCGCAACAAATCTCGCTAATGAAAAAAAGGGCAATACAATTTGCCCTTTTTTATCGTTGAGACAAATACCTGCTAAAACAAAAAAACGTTTTTAGCCATTTGATGCCCTTTAACCAGGCTTGCTTGGTTAGCGGTGCTACAATCAATTACGCCAAGTTATTATTGCGTGGTTTTTTCTGCGCTTGCCAAGTTGTTGGATGAGGTTTGGGCGGCTTGATTCAAATCTGTTGTTGCCTTATCAAGCACTTGTTTGGGCTGCTCGCCAATCGATGACGTATCGTTTGGTGCTACGGTTAGCGGCGCCGAGGCGGCACTGCTATTGGCTTGATTGGATGCAATGACTTGCTGGGTACGATGTGATGATATTAGGTTAAAAATAGCGAGTGCGGTGATGCCTAATATCGCAAAAATAATGAGTAATTTTGATTGCATGGGGATTTCCAGTGTAGCGTCAATTTGGCTAACCGATTTCTAAAGCCTGACGTCTAAAGTCTGTGGCTTAAAACGTCCAATCGGGTTTCGCTAGGACAAAAATTGACAGTCAGGTCTATAAAAATTGCTAGGCTACCTTGCTGCAAAAATCATGCAAGTTTAATCTGTTAATCTTTAGTTTGGCAGCAGACTGACTTCGGCACTAACCGGCAAATGGTCAGAGAGATTGCACCAAGGTTGTCCCTTATGCACCCAAGCACGGTGTACTTGTAGGTTACGCACATAGATACGGTCAAGGCTTAATACCGGAAGCTTGGCAGGAAAAGTGGGCAGTAATTTGCCATGGTGGGCCAGCACGGCTTCTTGTAAATTAAGGTCACAGCCAAGCTTTTGACAGGATAATTTTTTCCAGTCATTGAAATCGCCTGCCAATATCAGCGGCGTGGATTGGTGGATTTCGTTATTGATATACTGGCTTATCACCTCATACTGTTTTTCACGGTCATTTTCCATCAGATTTAGATGCGCACAAAGCACGATAATGGGCGTATGCCAGCCTTCGGGCTGGATTTCGCAGTGCAAAACACCACGCTGCTCAAGGCGGCTCACTGTGATATTGACATTGTGTTTGGGGTCGAGCGGATGGCGACTTAGCACCGCATTGCCATGATGACCGTGGTTATATTCGACGTTTTTGCCATAGCTGTTTTCAAGCTGTAGATACTCGCCAAACCATTCATGTTGGGACTGGTCGGGAAATTCATTGTATTTCACCACCCGTTTGAGATTTTGACCTTGGACTTCCTGCAAACAGATAATATCAGATTGCACTTGGTTAAGGGCAGCGGCGATGCCTTCCATTTTGACAAAACGATTGAGGGGTGACATACCTTTATGGATGTTATAACTGGTGATGATTAGGCTGTTTTTTGGTGTTTGGGCGCCTGATACTTCGTTAGATACTATTTCGTTAGATGCTACTTGCTTAGGTGTTATTTTTTTAGGTGTTAGTGAGCGCATAATAAAATCACAGTGGTAAACATGGCATTATTTTAACGTGAAATTGTACCGCTGGCTTGTTTTGACAAAAAATTGTCACAATATAATGATTGTCGACATTTATGTCGCAAAGCTGTGTAGCAAAATGGGGTAGCTTTGCCAAGCGTTGCGGTTTTTATGCTAAAATTTTGGGCAATGACGACTTTTACTTTCAATTATCAACGAGCGATAAAAAATTGGAAAACAGTATGACCAACGATGTAGAAAATCCGACAAAAAATTTGCACCTTGTTGAATTTAATCAATTAGCGCTTGAGCGACTTAAGACGGCAATCGATGAGGCGTTGGCGAATGGACATGCGTTTTTGACTATGCTCGATGATGAAGCTGGGCCCGATAACAAAGCTGGGCAAGCTAATAGCCAAGTTATCGATGCCCAATTCAGCAGCCAGCAAGCGCTCAATGATATCATCGCCTTTGACCATGTGAATTTAGCATTAGACCGCAGTTGGGGCTTGCTATCGCACTTAAATAGCGTGGTCAGTGATGAGCCAATCCGTGAGCTGCATCATGCATTACTGCCCGCACTTTCTGCTTACGGCACGGCGGTTGGTCAACATCTCCCGCTATATCAACGCTATCAGCGCGTGGTGAGCGATCAGTCATTTTTTGAGCGTTTAGAGCCAGCGAGACAACGCTCGTTGACCTTGGCTCTACAAAGTTTTGAGTTATCCGGTGTGGGTTTGGCTCAGGCGCAAAAACAGCAATTTGCCACACTTGCCAGCGAGTTATCTACGCTATCAGCCAAATTCTCCGATAATGTGCTCGATGCCACCCAAAGCTATTTTTTACCGTTAAGCGAATCGCAACTGGCAGGACTGCCTGAATCTGCGCTTGCCATGCTGGCAGATGCGGGCAGGCGATACACAGAAAAATTCCCTGAACAAGTATTGGCAACGCCTTATGTCGCGACACTTGATATCCCAGTCTATCTTGCGGTGATGACCTATGCCGATGACCGCGAGTTACGCGAAACCTTGTATCGTGCGTATGTCACTCGTGCCTCTGAATTGTCAGCGCAGCCAGAATTTAACAATGCCGATATCATGGCGGATATCTTGGCAAAACGCGCACAAAAAGCCCAATTATTGGGCTATGACAATTTTGCTGAATTATCACTTGCCACCAAAATGGCGGACAATGTCGACACTGTAAAGCAGTTTTTACGGGATTTGGCAGACAAAGCACGACCCTTTGCCATGCAGGATTTAAAACAACTGCAGGTTGAAGGTTTGGCGTTTGGCATCGGTGATGAGGGCGATGACGTGCGACCTTGGGATACGGCGTATCTGGCAGAAAAAGTTAAACAACGTCAATTTAATCTATCGCAAGAACAAGTGCGTCCGTACTTCCCAGTGCCGACAGTCATCGCAGGCTTATTTGAGATTGTGCAAAAACTGTATGGCATTCAGATTGAAGATAAAACTGCAAGCACGCAGCGCTGGCATGATGACGTGCGTTTTTATCAAGTTTTTGATGAACACCAGCAGCTTATCGGTGGTTTTTATTTTGATTTATATGCCCGTCCTGGCAAACGCGGTGGCGCATGGATGAGTGGCTTTCAAGCGCGTTATCAACACGATGATAGCGGTTATCAGCAGTTACCCGTTTGTTTTATGGTGGCAAACTTTAGCCCTGCGCCAACGGGTACGCAGCGCGGCAAACCCAGCTTATTAACCCATGATGAAGTGTTAACGCTCTTTCATGAGTTTGGACATGGGCTGCACCATCTGCTGACTGAAGTGAATGTGGGCGATGTGGCAGGCGTGAATGGGGTCGAGTGGGATGCAGTTGAGCTACCCAGTCAGTTTATGGAAAACTGGGCATGGCACCCTGAAGGGATTGCATTAATTAGCCGTCATGTCGATACGGGTGAAACGTTGCCAGAGAGCATGCTACAAAGTATGCTCGCTGCCAAAAATTTCCAAAGCGGCATGCAAACCCTGCGCCAGCTAGAGTTTGCGCTATTTGATTTGTTGCTGCATGCCAAAACCCCAGCACCCGACTATCCTCAGTTATTGGCGTTACTCGACAGCGTGCGTGCCGATGTGTCGATTATGCCGACTGCCAGTTATAACCGTTTTGCCAATGGTTTTAGCCATATTTTCGCAGGGGGCTATGCGGCAGGATATTATTCTTACAAATGGGCAGAACTGTTGTCAGCCGATGCGTTTAGCAAGTTTGAAGAGACCAGTATTTTTGATAAAAACGCTGGCAAATCCTTCCGCGATAACATTTTAGCCAAAGGCGGTAGTCAATCTGCAAAAGCCAACTTTGAGGCATTTCGCGGTCGTGAGGCCCGTATTGATGCGCTGTTACGTCATTCGGGATTTTTAACCAGCCGCTATGATGAACTGCTGAGCGATGACACTGATAACGCCAATACCCAAGCTTGGTAACACGGTTGTCAAAATATAGGCTAGTAAAAAGAAGAAACTATGAGATATCAATCCAATCGCCCCAAACGTCAATTTCTGGCAGGGGTGGCTTGTTCAAGCTGTAAAGCACTGGATAAAGTTGTTCAAATTCAGCTATATCAGCCCGAGTATGATGAGTATATCGAGTGTACGGCATGTGGCTATACCGAGCGTCGCCCAACACCCGATGATATCATCGACATTCAGCAATCCAATCATCAGGAAACTGTTCATTATGGCGACGATGGCGCGGGTATTGTTAGGTTTAAATAAGCCAAGTTTAAGCGGTTTGGGTAAATTTTGACAAGGGTAACGAGTTTAAGCGCTCTTGATACAATTAGGGTAGTCTAATTATGGCGGTCAAAGTAGGTTTTTGTCTCAAACGTTGTTATTTGTGATTGCGGTTTGTTATAGTAGCAAGCAAACGAATGTATACCATCATTTTCATGCCAGCTTGGCATATACATCGCTAGCATGAAATCGTACAGACATCTGACCCGCCCGACATGGATAGGGATATTGACCCAACATGAAATTATTTAGCCTAAAAAAAGACCATGACTCTATAGCCCCGACTAGCGAAAATGCCAATTCATCATCACAGCTGGCTGAAAATCCAATGATAGGCGTGTCAGATAATCCATTGCAGCTTGATACAACTAATCAGCCGCCGATGCAAGCGACTAACTACCCAGACACATCTTCAAACACATCCCCAGAAACGACAGCAATCAAAAATGCGTTTTCGCTAGATACCATTGATTTAAACCAGTTGGAAGATGAATTACTTCATAGCAAAACGGACTATACGGCAGATAACACAAAAGCGGCTGATACTGTCACGCCCAAAAAGCTGAGTTTTGATGATTTTGATTTGGATGAGCTACCCAGCGTTGTTGAACCCAATATCACTGTGACTATCCCAGACACTGCCAATACAGCGACAGTGTCACAGCCTGTACCGTCACAGACAACCGATAACGGGCCACCACAGCCCATCGCATCACAAAGTAGTGATGAAAGTAGTGATAAAAAAATTATCGAGACTATTGAGACTGCGCCACCCGTTGTATTAACCAAAACAAAACCCGAAAGTAAAGCGGTTATCACCCAGACGCCAAACCCATTTTTAAGACCGCCAAGTCAACCAATAGCAAAACGGACGTTAAAAAAACGCAATCAACTTGGGTTGCTAGTGGGTGCAGGGTTCGCACTGGCGGCCTTAGCGTGGTTTTTTATGGGGCAGTCAAGCGAGCCCAACAACTCTACCGCGCAGTCACAGACGCAGACCCAAGCACACGCAACACCCAAAACTACAGCGCCTATAGTAAAACCACAAGCTAGCCCTAGCTTGCCTGCCGAGTCAACCGTCGCAGTGGATGCTAACTCTAGTTCAGCCCATGCGACAGCAGCGCTACCAGCAATCACGCCCGAAGAAATTCTTACGCCGACACTGCCTGAAGATCCGGCGCTTGCCAAAGAGGAGCTGAGTCGATTATCAGAGCAAAGCGCGCAGCTAAAAGAGCAAGAAACCATGATGCAAGACCAGCTGCGTATGATGAATGAGCTGAGTAGTAAAAAAGAAGAGCGTATCCAGCTGCTAGAACAGCAAGTTGCACAGCTTGAACAGCAAAAAGCCGCTAACAAATAACCACCCACAAATAATAATCAATAAATAACTGGAACGCTAAGTAGTGCTGACCCAAGTCGATAAAAAAACCTTGTTTCAAGACCGCTATCAAGCGCTCATCATGCCTGTCCCGGTGTCAGGTGTTTTTCGTCATCGCGCCTTACTTAAGTACCAATCGCTGTATCCTGAGCATTATACCGTTTACAAGCAAGCCTGTGAGCGTTCTCAGCTGTTGCTCGGTGATGTGTTACAGTTTACCCCGCAGCGTGACTTGGCGGGTATGGCAGTCGGCGGGGCGTTGTCAAAGCCACAGTTCATCGTGGATATGGCAATCACAGAATTTGCCGAAAATCCGCCGCATTTTGAGTCTATCGTGTCAGCGCTACAAAAACTTGAGCCAGTGTTATTTCATTGGGGGCGGTATGGCGGCATTCGCCGTGTGGCAGTATTGGCAAGTGATGAATTGCTTGTGCCTGATGGCATGGATTTTGTTGACGATATTTTACCGTTGATGGAAAAATACCTTCAGCCTGTGAGTAGTTTAAATGTTGTTATTTATCGCTAATATTTAAGTATTCTAAAAAATTAGTTTAGCTTCGTAGCATCTAAATTCAATCTTTATTTAATATCCTAAAGTGTAATTTACTTACATCATCATCCTTCAGAGCCTTTTCAACAGCTTTATTCCAATCATTTAAAACTGCACTATCTGCAGGAATGTCATCTTCTAATAAGCTCATACTACCTAGAAAGCCTGCTAAATCTTCAGATTTTGTTAATTCATATAAATTTTTCAAATAATAAAACATGGCTTTATAAGCTTGGTCATAAGTTAATTGCTTTTGCATAGAATTATCCATATAAAATTAATACTTTACTGAATAACAAAAAACCGCCTTAAGAAAGACGGTTTTTTTATTCACATAAATCGAATTATTCAGCAGGCGTTTCTTCTGCTGGGCTTTCGGTATTCATGGTTTGATCCACGCCTTTCATGGTAAGTTTAATGCGACCACGGTTGTCGATATCTTGTACCAGTACATTCACCATTTGACCTTCTTTTAGCACATCATTCACGTTCTCGATACGCGCATCAGAGATTTGTGAGATATGCACCAGACCGTCAGTGTTAGGTAATACATTGACAAACGCACCAAACTCAACAATACGAGCCACTTTACCTGTATAAGTCTTGCCGACTTCTACTTCTGCCGTAATCGCCTCGATTTTAGCAATCGCGGCTTTGGTCGCGGCTTTGTTTTCACCAAAGATACGAATAGTACCATTGTCATCAATATCAATCACTGCGCCTG
This sequence comes from Faucicola osloensis, assembly GCA_019353055.1. Lineage (GTDB taxonomy): Bacteria > Pseudomonadota > Gammaproteobacteria > Pseudomonadales > Moraxellaceae > Faucicola > Faucicola osloensis_C. Next base: position 79,067 of record JABAHL010000003.1, on the reverse strand, counting down.
TTTCTTCAGTCAATTGGCGAATGGTTGCACCACCTTTACCAATCACGTCACGAATTTTTTCAGGATCGATATCAATCACTGCAAAGTTTGGTGCATGGGCGTTGATTTCTTTACGGCTGGTTGAAATCACTTCATTCATCGCATTTAAAATATGGATACGACCCGCATGCGCTTGGTGTAGAGCTTTTTCCATAATCTCTGGGGTGATACCTTCGATTTTGATATCCATTTGTAACGCAGTCACGCCATGGGCAGAACCCGCGACTTTAAAGTCCATATCGCCTAGGTGGTCTTCATCACCCAAGATGTCAGACAGCACGGCAAAACGTTCGCCTTCTTTAACCAGACCCATTGCGATACCAGCAACAGGCGCTTTTAGTGGTACGCCGGCATCCATTAACGCCAGTGATGCGCCACAGACAGATGCCATTGATGATGAACCATTGGATTCGGTGATGTCAGATACGATACGAATCACGTATGGGAAACGGTCACTATCTGGCAGCATGGCTTGTACACCGCGGCGTGCTAGGCGACCATGACCGATTTCACGGCGTTTTGGACCGCTGTCACGACCCGTTTCGCCCACTGAGTAACTTGGGAAGTTATAATGCAGCATGAAGTGGTCTTGCTTGGTGCCCGCAAGAGTGTCAATCATGTTCACATCACGGCTGTTGCCAAGCGTGGTAGTAACGAGCGCTTGTGTTTCACCGCGCGTAAACAGCGCTGAACCATGCGTGTAAGGCAGGACGCCAATTTGGATGTCTAGGGCACGGACAGTTTGTAAGTCACGACCATCGATACGGGGTTTGCCAGACAAAATATTGTCACGGACCGTACGGTATTTTAGGGTTTCAAATAGCTCTTTGATTTGTGCCACGTTGTCGGCATAGCCTTCGGCTTCTGCGTCACCGGCTAAGGCTTCAATGGCTTGGTTTTTGATTTCATCAAGGCGAGTATAACGGCTGGCTTTCTCGCTGATGGTATATGCTTCTGAAATCGCTGCAGCAAATTGATTTTGTAGGGTAGTTTGCAAGGCTTCGTTGACGGCAGGGGCAACGAATTGGTTTTTTTGTACGCCAACTTCTTTGGCAAATTCATTGATGGCATCAATCACGACTTGTTGCTGGGCGTGACCGTATAGTACCGCGCCAAGCATTTGGTCTTCTGACAATTCTTTGGCTTCAGATTCGACCATCAAGACCGCAGACGACGTACCTGCGACCACCAAATCAAGCGAGCTTTGTTTTAGCGCTTCATGGTTTGGGTTTAGCACATATTCATCATTGATAAAACCGACACGTGCCGCACCAATCGGACCATTAAATGGCGCTGATGAAATTGCCAATGCCGCTGAAGTACCAATCATCGCTGCGATATCAGCATCTTGTTTTTTGTCTGACGAAATCACCGTGGCGGTCACTTGGATTTCGTTGAAGTAGCCTTCTGGAAACAATGGACGAATCGGGCGGTCAATAAGGCGTGAAGTCAAGGTTTCCATCTCAGATGGGCGACCTTCACGTTTGCCATAGCCACCTGGGATTTTACCAGCAGCGTACATTTTTTCTTGGTAGTTGACGGTTAATGGAAAAAAGTTTTGACCCGCTTGCGCATCGTCTTTTACCACAACGGCGACTAGTACAGAGACGCCGCCCATGTGGACGACAACTGAATTAGCTTGGCGTGCGATACGACCCGTTTCTAACGTAACTTGTTGATTACCATATTGGAATTCTTTAGTAATGATATTAAACATAACGCGGTTTTATCCTTAGTGTGATGAAATAGGGCGATTTAAGTTTTAGTAATAGCCCCTAACGTTTGTGTTCTTTTCAAAAAATACAAACGTTAGAAGCAATCTACCAATTCGCTTGATAGCAGCCTTAAATCAGCCTAAATTAAAAAATACTTTGAAAAAATTAAGTGTAAACTGCGATTGTGCAGGCACAATGCGTTGTCTATTTTACCTAGTTTTGTGGCGAATCACCACCTTTTAACTGCGCTTTAACCACTAATAGCAAACGATGGGCAATGACTAAGCTAACAGCGAGGGTAAAAGTGAAAACAAAATTGGCTAAAAATATTAAAACCATAAAAAAGCGGCTACCCAAAAGCAGCCGCCGATTGAATAAAGCGAATAACGTGCTGATAAATTAGCGACGTAAGCCTAATTCATTGATCAATGCAGTATAACGGTTTACATCTTTACGTTTTAAGTAGTCAAGTAACGTACGGCGTGAGTTAACCATACGAATCAAACCACGGCGGCTGTGATGGTCAGCTTTGTGTGCTTTAAAGTGTGGTTGTAAGTCATTGATACGCGCTGTTAATAATGCCACTTGAACTTCTGGAGAACCTGTATCATTTTCAGAGCGTTGAAATTTTGCGATTACGTCTGCGCGGTCTTGGTTAGTCAACATAATGTCTTCCTAGCTTTTTTAGCATAAAATGAGAAGCCTAATCGGCTAATAATCGAGTCGATTAGTGTAAAAAAATCAGGATAACCACGCTTCTCAGTAGTTAACCGTCAAAAAGGAGCATTATTTTACCAAATATTGCCCAATAAAAAAACCCTAATTTGCATTAGGGTGTTGAATTTATTAAGGCTTTCAATACATTCAAGCTTTCAATTTACTGATTGCCCGTAGGCTGTTTGGGTATTTCGCTATGCAGACGGTCAAGCTGCTCTTGTGGCGCGGTGGTGAGCTTATCAGAAGTCACTTCGTCCGCATCATTAGGCGTAGTATCGGCAACAAACGTCGCGTCAGGCGCTTTCTTGTCCATTTTTTCAATATCTGTCATGGTAGTTGGTTGCATGGCAATCTCCTTTTTTTCTTACGTTATTGTTATATCAAAATCAAAGCTTATTTAGTTAATGCTTGGTCAATCGCTTCAGCAAAATCTGGAATATCTTCAGGTTGACGACTGGTAATCAAATTGCCGTCTACCACCACCGATTTGTCTTCAAACTGCGCACCCGCATTTTTTAGGTCAGTAGCAATGGTTTTATAAGCAGTTAATTTTTTACCACGAGCAATTTCGGTATCCGCAAAAATCCACGGTGCATGACAAATGGCTGCGACAGGTTTACCCGCACTCATGAATGCTTTTACCATCGCTTGTGCATCGGTATTTGCCCGCAACACATCGGCATTGGCACCGCCACCTGGTAACACGATGGCATCATAATCAGCTGCGTTGGCTTCACCAATTAATAAATCAGCAGTAAAGGTGTCAGCAGGGTCAGTATGATTAAGTCCACGCACTTGTTTTTTTGGTTGTGTGGTGATTAACGTAGTTTGATGACCTTTAGCTTTAAGGAGGTCATTGGTTTGGGTATATTCGACTTGTTCAAAGTCAGTATCAAGTAAAATAGCAATCTTAGCCATGGTAATTATCCTATTGATGTCATTATTTAAGTGAGTTAATTAAAGTTAAAAAAATTGTTGTTGTTATCGATTCATCTTTTGTAGTTTGGGCGTTTTATTTTGAGATTATTATTTGATTTTTCTATTTAATTTTTATTTTATTAATAATATTTCTATTAATTGTAGAAAGTTCTCTAAATAAACCGCTGTATGGTGTTTATTAGCAAAGCTTCATTAGAAAAGTTTGCTAAGCAAAGAAGCAAATGAATCAACACCACTAAGAATACAGAAATCGCTGGATAAAAACTGCTAGCAAAGCGTCACGTTTTGTATCAATGCATAAAAAACGTACTCGCTTTGTGACATCACAGCGCTCATTGAGCAAATTATGTGAATACAGCAAAAAATTAGCAAGATGATAAGTTTACTGACTTACTGTGGCTAGCTTAAATTGACCAGCTTCATCGGTTGTAAACGACCATTGGGTTCAAGTAGTCCTGTACCTAAAAATTGCTGCTGGTCGTCAAACAAGCGAAACGTTTGATTGGCGGTTAAGTTAAGCTGCTGAGTTAACATCGTCGTTTTAACGTTTAAACGTTGACCCTGTCGGATGCGCTTTGATTGGCTATCGTCTAACACTAAGCTTGGTAGTGAGTGAACGCAGGCATCCACCGCTAATAGCTTATCAAACCGCGCTGCAAAATCGAGCGCTGCAAAATCGGCTAATGTGATGGCATCGGCAATTTCAAAATCACCCGTCTGTACACGTCTAAGCGCTGTCAGATGTCCTAGCGTGCCCAGCGCTTTGGCAATATCTTCAGCCAGGACGCGCACATAAGTGCCTTTGGAGCAAGTGACGGTTAATTGCAATTGTTGAGCGGATAGGGGAGTGAGTGACAGCTCATAAATGGTGAGAGGACGTGCTGTTCGCTCAACTTCAATACCTTCACGCGCCAGTTCATACAGCTTTTTGCCGTCTTTTTTGAGCGCGGAGTACATGGGCGGTACCTGCATTATCTCACCCAAAAATTGCTCAGTGACGCTTTGTAACATTGCTTGTGTCACATGCGGTACTGGGCTCGTGGCAATTATCTCACCCTCAGCATCCCCTGTATCAGTTTGCTCGCCAAGTTTGATAATGGCTTGATAAGATTTGACCGCATCGAGTTGGTAATGGCTAAATTTGGTCGCCTCTCCCAAACAAATCGGTAGCAAGCCTGTTGCCATTGGGTCAAGGGTACCGGTATGACCCGCTTTTTTACTGTCGTGCATATCAGATTTGAGTAAGTATTTGACTTTTGATACCACTTGCTGGGAAGTCATCCCTTGCGGTTTATCAATCAGTAAGACACCAGAGACGATGGATTTGGCTGTTTTTGGTTGGGTCATCATGTTGTGGATTTATCAATTCATTAAAAGTCGGTTCGAATCAGCTGCGAGTAATCTGCTGCGCTGATAGGGTGGTTGACAGCATACGGCTTTGACTTAGGATTAATGTGCGCCCGTTGTTGCCACTGCTGCAAGCTATAGCGGTTATCAATCAATTGCTGGTCATACAGATAACTGGGAATATAGCCTGATAACAAGATACGATAATCAAATGGCAAAGGTTGGATATCATCAATCAGCTCATAAATTGCCGTGGTACAGTTATTTACCAATGAATTATACCATGTCGGCTGCGTTTTTAAGGACTTGGCTTTCGCTAGGTATGCAAGCAGTAGCGCTTGAATCTGGTCTTTTGGCATATTGATAGGATAAATATAAACATCTTCATGACGGATATTACTACGGGTATAAATAATATCTTTTTCATCTGCAGCGATAATCACCAATTCGAACTTGCGAAAAAATCCACCCAGCGTACTAAATTGTTCATTGACTTCTTTGCGAATCTCGATAGATAACGCAAGCTGCTTTCCATCACTAAACCCAAAACTCACTAGCGTATGGGCAATGGCGTCGCCCATCCAATAGGAGGCAATAAAATCAACCGTTTGCAGTTTTGCCAAGTCGTATTGTCTAGTTTCCCAGCGCGGCTGAAAATGGGTTTTATCTTGCCAATCAAAATTTCTAACATTGCTAATGGTGAGTGTATTACCATCACTGTCAAGCCGATAGTCTAACATTTGGGCAACTTCAGGATTCCAATCACGCTCATTGCTAGCTGACATCGAAAAAAAACTGGCAATGGCAATCGCCACCACCGCGAAAAAAATCAATAATAAAGACTGATGAGAAAGTAGGGATGAAAACAGGGTCGGTTTGATGATACTGACCAAAATAGCGAGGGTAAAAACTACCCATACGCTAATCAGTGCCAGACTGACATATCTGCCTAAGGGCTGATGCGTCCACACGAACACCCCAACCCACAGGCTTGAGAGAATAATGACGATAAACTTAATGATACCCCAAAGTAACTGCATTCAACATCCCTGTTAATGGCTCAAAGTGATAAATAGGCTCGTCTAGGCTCGTCATGGCCTACAACGCATCAGTCGTCTGATGGCTGACCTTCGCTACTTTGTACCGCTTTAGAAATGAGATTCATCATATAGTTAGCGTTAGCGGTCACTTCATCATAGTGAAAGCGCAGACGTGGCGTAGTGCGGGTTTTTAACAAATGACTGAGCTCAGTACGCAAAAAACCTGATGCTTTGTTCAGCACTTCTAAGCTTTCGGTATGATAATCTTTTGCCATGGCATCATCCATCGACTTTTCCATGATGGTGACATAGATATCAGCATAACCCAAGTCTGGGCTAATTTTGACACTAGAAATGGTCACAAACCCAGTCAAGCGGGGGTCGTTAATCTCGTCACGAATCAAAACCGCTAGGTCGCGCTGAATTTGATCGGCAAGACGTTGTAAACGTTGATTCATTGGTAATCCTTTTTATAGTAAAAAAAGGCCTAATTAACCTAGATTAATTAGACCTTTGGAAAGGTTGCTAATAGCAAGATAGCAGTATTAGGTTGTCAGCTTAACTTATAAGGTACGTTTGACTTCATGAATTTCGAAGACTTCAATCTTATCGCCTTCTTTTACTTCATAACCTTTTACCGCTAGACCACACTCCATACCAGCGCGCACCTCATTAACATCCTCTTTAAAGCGACGTAATGATTGTAATTGACCAGTGAAAATAACTTGGTCATCACGCAATACCCGAATTGGCTTGTTACGGATGATATTTCCTTCCGTCACCATACAACCCGCTGCATAACCAAAGCGACTAGAGTGGAAGACTTCACGTACTTCTGCAATACCCAAGATTTGCTCACGATGTTCTGGCGCAAGTAAACCGCTCATCGCTGCTTTCACATCATCAATTAACCCATAGATAACACTATAGTAGCGAATATCTAAGCCTGCTTCATCCGCTTTGCGTTTGGCAGCGGTATCAGCACGAACGTTGAAGCCTAATAACACCGCTTCACTTGATTCGGCGAGTACCACATCCGATTCGGTGATTGGACCGACACCCGATGAGATGACTTTGACTTTAACTTCGTCCGTAGATAATTCATCAAGCGCGGTTAACAAGGCTTCTAGTGAACCTCGAACGTCAGTTTTAAGAATCAAATTAACAGAAGGCAGTTTGGCATCGCTCATTTGGTCAAACAAGTTTTCTAAGCGTGATTTGGCTTGACGTTCAAGCACTTTTTCACGCTCACGAACCGTGCGGTATTCTGCAACTTCGCGCGCACGTTTCTCATCTGAAACCACCATAAACTCGCTACCAGCCGCCGGTGTATCAGGCAGACCTAAGATTTCAACAGGAATCGAAGGACCCGCTGAGGTGATTTTTTGACCGTTTTCATCGGTCATAGCACGGACGCGACCATAATATTCGCCAGCAAGTACCAAGTCACCTTGATTTAAAGTACCTTGTTTAACCAGTAGGCTAACCACGGCACCGCGACCTTTTTCAAGACGTGACTCAATCACCACACCTTGTGCTGCACCGTCAGTAGCGACTTCAAGTTCCATCACTTCTGCTTGTAGGTTAATCACTTCGAGCAATTCATCGATACCTTGACCTGTTAACGCAGAGACTTTGACTACTGGTGTGTCACCGCCCCATTCTTCAGGAACGACTTCTTTGGTGGTCAGTTCGTTGAGGACGCGGTCTGGATCGGCGCTGTCTTTATCCATCTTGTTGATAGCCACGATAATCGGGGTACCTGCGGCACGCGCATGGTCAATCGCTTCAGCTGTCTGCGGCATCATACCGTCATCGGCTGCGACCACTAACACCACGATATCTGTCGCTTTGGCACCACGAGAACGCATCGCAGTAAATGCGGCGTGACCTGGGGTGTCTAAGAACGTAATAACGCCTTGGTCAGTCTGCACATGATAAGCACCGATATGCTGAGTAATACCACCCGCCTCGCCCGATGCCACTTTACTTGAACGGATCTTATCGAGTAGGGACGTTTTACCGTGGTCAACGTGACCCATGATGGTAACCACAGGCGGACGCGCTTGGACGTTGCTACTTTTCTCGCCAACCGCCTCACGTAGTGAATCTTCAACTTGCGTTGAACTCACAAGCAGTGGGTTATGACCCATTTCTTCAACAAGTAGGGCAGCGGTTTCTTGGTCGATAGATTCGTTTTCACGGACCAACTCGCCCATTTTCATTAACATTTTGACGACTTCGCGTACTTTGATTGCCATTTTTTGGGCAAGTTCAGATACCACGATGGTCTCACCGATTTCAACGTTATGCACGATTTTCTCAACCGGTTTTTCAAATTTATGTCTATTGGCCTGCGATGATTTTAAGCCGCGACCACGGTTCTTAATTTCTTGCTCACCTTCATCGTCACGGCGACGACGACGGTTTTTGTTGGCAGTGCTTGCCGTTCCGCGTTTGATTTCACGGCGTTCTTGTTCAAATGAGTCTTCAAGCGCTGCGCCCACCAAACCTTCTGCCAATGGTTCATCTTTTTTGACAACCATCGTAGTTTCAGTATCGGTTTCGCTGTATTTACTCGCCATTTGACGCATTTGCTCAAGGGTACGCTGCTGAGCTTCTTCAGCGGCTTTACGGCGATTTTCTGATTCGATTTGACGTAAGCGTTCTTCTTCTGCTTCACGCGCTTTGCGTTCACTATCCGATTCTTTTTTCGGCGCAGGTTTTTTGTCAGCTTTTTTGACTTCGATTGCAGCAGTTTTGTTGCCTTTTTTCACTACCACACTGGTGGTTGTGTGCTCTTTGGCAGCTTGACTACCGCCACCTAAGTTAGCACGCATTGCTGCAAGGGTAGCTTGTTGACGCGCTTCAGCCGCTTGTTTGGCTTTGTCTTTTTCAGCTTGTTCTTGGGCGGCTTTTTCTTTTGCCAAACGCGCTTTTTCTTCAGCGTCTTTCGTCGCTGCTTCACGAGACGCGAGCTCTTCAGCAATTTTATTGGGATTTGGCTTATCAAATACCATTTTTTTGCGCACTTCAACGTTGACACTTTTGGCTTTACCAGAAGTGCCTGTCACCCGTGCAGTAGAAGTAGTTTTGCTTTTTAAGCTAATGCGAGGTTTATCATTTTGACCATGACTTTGTTGTAAAAAGCTGACCAGTTTTTGTTGTTCGCTATCGGTGACGACGTCATTGTCACCGCGCGCAGACAGCCCTGCCTTGACCAGTTGATTATTAATTGCTTCAACGGTCTTTGTGGTCATTGCTGCAAGTTCTTTTACGGTTTTATCTGCCATTCATACACCTTTTTTAATTAAACCATGATTCACGGGCTTTCATAATGAGCTCACCTGCGGTCTTTTCATCAAGACCTTCGATATCTTGGATATCAAAGATGGCTTGTTCGGCAAGGTCGTCGACGGTGATGACATCACGTTCGGCAAGCTTGTAGGCCCATGCTTGAGTCATGCCTTCAAGGTTTAGAAGCTCTTGGCTTGGCTCTTTAATATTTTGTTGTTTGACCAATTCATCGGCAATCACCGCTTCTTTGGCACGTTCTTGGATTGCGTCGATGGCGTCATCATCTAGCCCATCAATGTCATAGAAAGTCTCAGCAGGGACATACGCCACTTCTTCAAGTGAGGTAAATCCAATATCCACCAAGGCTTGTGCCAAATCTTCATCGACTTCAAGACGTGTGTAGAATAGGTCGCGATACACTTTGGTTTCTGATTCTTGTTGAGCATTGTACTCGTCTTCGAGCATCATGTTAAGACGATAGCCTGTTAATTCTGATGCAAGGCGCACGTTTTGACCTTGTGAGCCAATCGCACGTGCTAACTGATCGTTAGTGGCAAAGATGATATCTGCAGTTTTGGTATCTTCATCAAGAATAATACGATCAACATCGGCAGGTTCCAAAGCACTAATAATGTACTGCACCGCATCATCCGACCATACCACTACGTCGATACGCTCGCCTTCAAGCTCTTGTTGTACTGCTTGGATACGGGTGCCACGCATACCAATACAAGCACCAACAGGGTCGATACGATGGTCATTGGTCTTGACTGAAATCTTAGCACGTAAGCCAGGTTGACGCGCAACATCACGAATTTCAATGATTTGCTCAGCAATTTCTGGTACTTCTTTTTGCATCAGTGCCGTCAGCATTTGTGGTGAGGTACGAGACAATACCAGCTGAGCACCACGGTTATCACGATTGACTTGCTCTAAAATCGCATTGATACGACCTTTGATACGCAGCTGCTCACGGGGTAACATTTTATCGCGTGGTAGATAGCCTTCGACATTATCGCCCAAATCAATGATGTAACCATCGCGCGCCGGTTTTTTGACTTCACCCGTAATCATCTCGCCGATACGATGTTCAAACGCATCTGCCACCAGTGAGCGTTCAGCTTCGCGGATTTTTTGAATGATGACTTGTTTGGCTTGGGTAGCGGCAATACGACCAAATTCAATGGATTCGATTTGTTCTTCTTTGACGTCGCCGATTTTCCACTCGTTTTCATCCAAATCGCTAATCGCTAGCTGACAGGCAGGCATTTCATGATCTTCATCTGCCACTACTGTCCAATAACGGTAAGTGTCATAGTCACCTGTTTTGCGATTGATATGCACGCGAACGGCAACTTCAGGTTGCTCACTATAAACTTTCTTTTTGGTCGATACCACCAAGGCTTGCTCAATCGCTTCAAAAATATCTTCAGGATTTAAGCCTTTTTCATTACTGACGGTTTCAACGACCGTTAAAATTTCTCGATTCATGTAATCACCTATAATTTAAGTCATTCTAGACTTTATTCTTTAAAATCTTGCTTTTAGCTAGAAAAAAGTTAGCTAGAAGATATAGCGTAAAAAAGGCGTTAACCCCAAATTTAAAAGCTAAAATTGGTAGACCAAATTGGCTTTATCAATATTATCAAGCTCGATGGCTAAAAGTTGGTCATTGACTTGATCATTTTCGGTTTTGACTGTCAACTGGCGCTCGTCAATATTGACTAATTCGCCTGTTACTTTACGACGCTTATCACTACCTTGTCCAATTGCATGAATCAATCGTAAGCTGATGGTTTGCCCCACATAGTCATGCAGCTGCTCAGCAGAAAAAAACGCGCGGTCTAAACCGGGTGAAGACACCTCAAGTAAATACTCGCCTGCAATCGGGTCGTGCAAGTCCAACACACCACCGACTTGGTGGGTGACCGCAGCACAGTCTTCAATAGTGACTTGTTTGCCTTCGGCACGGTCTTCAGGTAGGGCTTCAATATAAATACGAAGAAGAGAGCGTCGACCTTGTGGTACAAACTCAATACCCCACAAGCTCACATCACAGGCAGTTACTGCTGGCTCAATAATTTGGGTCAGTTCAGCAACTTTCGTTGATAGTTTCATGATATCCTTTAGAGTTGATTATTAACATCTTTGTTGATTTTAAAAGCTGATTTTAAAAATTGCCACATTACTAAAACGCAACCGCTAATTTAGCAAAACTTAAGTTTTTTCGAAACCAACAGATACAAAAAAACCCACAAACTAATTGGTGGGCTTTTAAATCAATAAAAGTGTGTCTAAATTGATTTTTCTAGTAATGATACCAAAGCAATGCTACTAGAAAAGTGGTAGCGGGGGCTGGATTTGAACCAACGACCTTCGGGTTATGAGCCCGACGAGCTACCAGACTGCTCCACCCCGCAACAATTTAGAGAGCGTATTATAGAGTGAGATATTAACCTTGTCAACAGTTATTTAAAATTAATTTAGTTGGTGCGAATGGAGGGACTCGAACCCTCACACCTTGCGGCACTACCACCTCAAGGTAGCGTGTCTACCAATTCCACCACAATCGCAAAAAACCAAACTACTTTAATTTAAGTAACAACACTCTAAAATAGACGCTGTATTCTAGGTCAAAACTACCAATAACGCAACATTTTTTTTAATAACTTATTTGGCAGGTGTAGTCGTCGTTGGTGTAGGGCTTGCAGGCGCAGTACTAGTCGCTAGGCTAGTATCAAGGGTACGACTAGATAGCGATTGCTGTTTGGCAAATACTGCCAGTGTCATACTGGTGATAAAGAAAATTGCTGTTAAAACCGCCGTCAAGCGCGTTAAAAAATTGGCAGATCCAGACGCACCAAATACGGTTGCCGAACCTCCTGCACCAAATGAAGCGCCTGCATCGGCACCTTTACCATGTTGAACCAAAATCAGACCAATCATTGAAATCGCGACAATGATATGAACCACTAAAATTGCATTATACATACTTATCTCTACAAAACTTGATAGCACTCATGCCCAACAAGAACGCTGTCAGTGGCAAAAGTAAGAAATTTTAAATGGGTGATATTTTACCTTAAATTTGGGCAAATGCTTGAATAATTTGTGTAAAGCCAGTCGCGTCTAGTGATGCCCCACCTACCAACACACCATTTACATTTGGGCATTGGGCGATTTCTGCGGCATTATCCGCTTTCACGCTGCCGCCATACAATATCGGTGTGCTCGCTAAAGAGGCATCTATCTCCGTTAAGGTGGTGTTGATAAAGGCATGAATATTTTGTACTTCTTGTATGGTTGGGATTTTACCTGTACCAATTGCCCAAACGGGTTCATAAGCAATAATTAACTTAGAAGATAAGTTATCACATTCAGCGGCTAGTTGTTTAACTACCATTAATTGTGCTGCTAGCACATCTTGGGTCTGATTTTGCTCATACTGGGCTTGTGTTTCACCGATACAAAAAACAACGGTTAAATCATGTGCAAAGGCATTGCGAATTTTTTGGATTAAACAAGCGTCATCCTCATTAAAATATTGACGGCGTTCTGAATGTCCGACTAAAACATAATTTACCTGAGCGTCCTTGAGCTGAGCACCCGAAACCTCCCCAGTAAACGCGCCTTTATCAGCGTGTTGTGCGCATAAGTTTTGCGCAGCTAGCCCGATGTTGCATGACCCATGTTGGATGGCTTGTTGTGTAGTCGCTAAATGAATAAAACTCGGGGCGACAACCACGTTACAGCTTTGCAGTGCATCTGCAGGTATCTGCTGCTGTAAATCGGTCATGAGGGCTGTGACAGTCAGCTGTGTGCTAGGATTCATTTTCCAATTAGCAATCACCCAAGAATTCTGCCAATTTGGTATATAATCAGATGCTTTCATAATGTCCCTGTCAATTGAGGTAAGTGGTTATCTATGAATTTGCAAAGTATAAATGTCAAGATAACATTAAAATATAAGTAACGCTATTTAACATATCATGAGGTAAAGCATCACCATTTAAAGATATCAAGATATGAAAATAGGAGTATTTAGAATACTAGGCGTAAAATGGTAGGTATTATATAAGCAATTGTAGTGATTTGCCGAATAAATTATTGGGTTACACAAGTAAGGTGCTTAAAGAAGGGATAAAGTATAAAACAGTTTTATGAAGGTTGATGGATAGAGATAAAATGCGATAACAAATTATTTATCGTTGAATTCACGGATTTGTCGAGAATGATTTGTTAATATATAAATGAATAGTTTACACTAACAAACATTAGCCCATTTGAATAAATATTAAGTAAACGAGAAGAACGATGGCGGCATCCCTTCCTGGTTTTGGTGGCATTGCGTCGCGATTAGTGCATGAAGGACTAATTAGCGAAGCGGCAATGCAAAAAGTATTGGCAGAATCGCAGCAGCAAAAAATAAATTTAATCGCCTATGTGGTTGACAATAAGCTTGCGCAAGCTGACGCGGTAGCGTGGGTGATTTCGCGAGAATTTGGCGACCCACTCATTGATTTGGATGCCATCAATGTCAACTATATTCCAAAAGAAGCGGTTGATGAAAAAATTATTCGCGAATTTAATATTCTGCCGATTTTCCAACGAGGTAGCCGCTTATTTGTTGCCATGAGCGACCCAACGTGGGTAGATGCTTTAGACGCGCTGCGGTTTGGTACAAGGTTTACGGTAGAAACAGTGGTTGCCGAACACCACAAAATCAAATCACTCATCGAAAAAATCTTTACTACCACCAATTTAGCTGATTTTGATGGTATGGAAGCGGTGGAGTTTGATGAAACCCGCGCCGATGAAGACAGTAGTGCCACCAGTCATTTAGATATCAATGATGAAGCGCCTGTCGTCAAGTTCGTTAATGGGATGCTCATCAAAGCCATTACCATGGGTGCCTCAGACTTACACTTTGAACCCTATGAAAAATCTTATCGCGTGCGTTTTCGTATTGATGGGGTGTTAGAGAAAATGGCAAATCCACCGACGCAGCTAGCGGGTAAAATTGCTGCCCGCCTGAAAGTCATGTCACAAATGGACATCTCTGAACGCCGCGTGCCACAAGATGGTCGTATCAAGTTAAAACTTTCCAAGGATAAGGCGATTGATTTTCGTGTCAACTCATTGCCAACCTTATTTGGTGAAAAAATCGTATTGCGTATTTTAGACCCATCATCAGCGATGCTTGGCATTGATGCACTCGGCTATGAGCCGGATCAAAAGCAGCTATTTATGGATGCGCTGGCAAAACCGCAAGGGATGTTATTGATTACCGGTCCTACTGGTTCGGGTAAAACTGTCTCCTTGTATACGGGGCTTAATATCTTAAACACGGTTGAGACCAATATTTCTACCGCAGAAGATCCCGTTGAAATTAACCTTGAAGGCATCAATCAGGTCAACGTGAATAATAAAGTTGGCTTGACCTTTGCTAGTGCGCTCAAATCATTCTTGCGTCAAGACCCTGATATTGTGATGGTCGGTGAGATTCGTGACTTGGAAACGGCGGAAATTGCTGTTAAAGCTGCACAAACAGGGCATATGGTACTGTCAACCTTACATACCAACTCAGCGCCAGAAACCTTAACGCGTCTGCGTAATATGGGGGTGGCATCCTTTAACATTGCCACCTCAGTCAATTTGGTAATCGCACAGCGCTTAGCCCGTCGCCTGTGTAAATCCTGCAAAAAACCGACAGATGTACCAAGAAATAGCTTGCTTGAAATGGGCTTTACGGAAGAAGATTTGGCAGATACCAGCAATGTCATTTATGAGCCTGTTGGCTGCTCTGAATGCCGCGATGGCTATAAAGGACGTGTTGGTATTTATGAAGTCATGAAAGTAACACCAGAGATTGCCCGGATTATTATGGAAGACGGCAATGCTATTGAGATTAAAGACGCTGCCTTAAAGCAAGGGTTTAGGGATCTAAGGCGCTCTGGCATTTTAAAGGTTCTAAAAGGCACGACCAGTATCCAAGAGATGTATCGTGTTACTAGCGAATAGTGCGTTTTTTATCCGTCTTTATTGAAGATTAGTTGAGATATTAAGGGGTTAAAGGTATGGCAAAAGTCCAAACAGAAATGTTATTAGACTTTGTCTATGATGGGGTCAATCGCCGTGGCGAAAAAGTCAAAGGCGAAACCACCAGCCGCAATATTGAGCTGGCAAAAGCGCAACTACGCAAGCAAGGCATCAAAGTCAAGACGATTAAGAAAAAACCCAAGCCTATTTTTCAAATGAAAAAAAGCATCAAGGCAATTGATATTGCTATCTTTGTGCGGCAGTTGGCTACGATGATGAAAGCGGGTGTACCGCTTACACAGTCGTTTGAAATTGTTGCAGATGCGCTCGATAACCCGTCAATGAAAGAGTTGGTGCTTAGTGTCAAGTCAGAAGTGGAATCAGGGAGCACCTTTGCTGCAGCGCTGCGCAAACATTCTAGATATTTTGATGACCTGTTTTGTTCATTAGTAGAGGCAGGTGAGCAATCAGGTGCGCTGGAAACCATGCTTGAGCGTGTCGCGACGTATAAAGAAAAAAGTGAGCTACTAAAAGCAAAAATTAAAAAAGCTTTGAAATACCCGATTGCGGTTATCGTGGTTGCGATTATCGTTACCATTATTTTGCTGGTCAAAGTAGTACCGGTGTTTGCTGATTTATTCAATTCATTTGGCGCAGAGTTACCCGCGTTTACCCGAATGGTAGTCAGTATGTCGGAGTGGATGCAAAAATGGTGGTGGTTATTGCTATTTAGCATTGCAGGCGCTGTGGTTGGCTTTTCTGAAGCTAAAAAACGTAGCAAGCCCTTTAATGACTTTTTAGACCGACTTACCTTAAAATTACCAATCTTTGGCAATATTGCTTATCAAGCGGTGGTTGCCCGTTTTTCCCGCACTTTATCTACCACTTTTGCCGCAGGTGTGCCGCTGATTGATGCGTTAGATTCAACCGCTGGGGCAACCAACAATGTGGTATTTTATAATGCCACGCAAAAAATTAAAGGCGATGTTGCGACGGGTCAACAGCTGCAGTTTTCGATGCGTTCTACCAATCTTTTTCCCAGTATGGCTATCCAAATGGTTGGTATTGGTGAGGAGTCAGGTAGTCTAGAGGAGATGCTTGATAAAGTGGCGACTTATTATGAAAACGAAGTGGATAACGCCGTAGACGGGTTAACAAGTCTGATGGAACCGATGATTATGGCTATTTTGGGGGTGCTGGTAGGGGGTCTGGTGATTGCCATGTATCTACCAATTTTCCAAATGGGCTCGGTGGTGGGCTAAATACGATGGGGATTTTTTCAGATTTTATTTTGTTGTTACAACAGTCACAATGGCTGACGTTGATTATCGTAGCTTTATTGGGATTATGCGTGGGCAGTTTTCTCAATGTGGTGATTTATCGCACGCCGTTAATGATGGAGCAGCAGTGGAAGAACGAATGCCAGCTATTGCTTCATCCAGAAACCGTTATTGACAATCATGAATCCATGACCTTAAGCCGTCCTGCTTCTCGTTGCCCGCATTGTGGGCACTCAATACGTTGGTTTGAAAATATGCCTGTTATTAGCTGGCTACTGCTAAAAGGGAAATGTAGTCAGTGTCATCACGCCATTAGTTATCGTTATCCGCTTGTAGAAATCATCACCGCTATTTTGTCTGTGCTGGTGGTGATGAAATTTGGTGTTACTTGGCAAGCGCTGGCAGGATTAGCACTCACATGGACATTAGTCGCTTTGACAGGCATTGATTTTGATACCCAGTTGTTGCCTGACCGATTTACATTGCCATTAGCGGGATTAGGATTATTCGTCAACGCCTTTAGCTTGTTTGTCAGTCCCACAGCGGCTATTTTTGGCTATGTGTTTGGGTTTTTATGCTTGTGGATTGTCTACCAACTGTTTTTGCTGATTACGGGCAAGCACGGGATGGGGTATGGCGATTTTAAATTATTAGCGGCTTTGGGGGCTTGGCTAGGGCCTTTGATGCTACCGTTAATTGTGCTTTTATCTGCGTTTGTCGGCTCGATTGTGGGTGTGATATTGATGAAGCGCTCAGGTGAAAGCAAACCTTTTGCTTTTGGACCTTATATCGCGATTGCCGGCATGATAGCATTTTTGTATGGGCAATCAATAATGTCGTGGTATCTAGGCAAAATGTCATGACGTCATTTATGGGTCAATTATGTGTGAATCAAGGAGGGGTTGCGATGTTGGTAGTGGGGCTTACAGGTGGCATCGGTAGTGGTAAATCACAAGTGAGCCGTTGGTTTGCTGAGCATGGAATCGTCATTATTGATGCAGATGTATTGGCACGTGAAGTCGTTGCCAAAGATTCGCCAACGCTAAAAAAAATTGTCGCCAAATTTGGTGACTGGGTGATTGATGAGGCAGGCGAGCTTAATCGCCGTGCCATGCGAGAGCATATATTTGGCAGTGCGCAAGCGTTAATGGATTTGGAACAAATTACCCATCCTGCCATTCGCAGCCGTGCCAAAGAATTACTAGCAACTGCCCAGTCGCCCTATGTAATTTTGGTAGCACCCTTACTGTTAGAAGCATCCGAAGCAGGGTTAGCCAATCTGTGTGAGCGAGTATTGGTGGTTGATAGTCATGAATCCTTGCAGATTGAGCGCGCCAGTCAACGTGATGGTCAAACACCTGAACGTATTCAAAATATCATGGCGAATCAACTGTCGCGTCATGATAGGCTCAGACAAGCCGATGACATTGTCGACAACAATGGTAGCTTAGACGATTTGTATTTAAAACTTGAACAGTTGCATCAAAAATATTTGGCAATGGCAGGGGTTAATTAGCTTTAACGATAAAGAGCCGTCTGATTAAGACGGCTGTTGAGATTGCGACAAGTTCAATTATGATTTTATGGATGAGCGTTGACGAATCGCGGTTAGCGTATCATCAACTAATAAATCACCGTTCAAAAATACATCTTGCAACAAATTATTTTGCTCGGCAAGCTCATCTTCACGCAGGGTCATATAACTACCCTGATGTTTGACCAAGGCTAAACGCCCGCGTTTGCTGCGTTTGCTCACACTGGTAATCGGGTCTTTATACACGTCTCGCCAAAAACCGTCTACCCGTGCGCTGCTAGTCTTCATGGCAAAATTCAAAGTATCGCGGTTGACTTGTTGCAGTAGCCCGCCACCCATCCCAAAGGTGATATTGTCACTACTAAATCCGGCTTTAATTACCGCATCAATTATTTTACCCATGCTGGTGGGATTAATACCATCCCCTTGGATGAGTCGCACATAGCTTGGCAGTAATTTGTAGCCTTTTGAGTTGGTGGTGGTGCCAAATTTTGCTGCAAGGCGCTGTAAGGCTTCACGCACCACTTTAATCGGATCGCCACTGTCAGGGCGAATGACCAACGTGCCGCCTGTTTGCGCCACTTTTTCTTTTAGCTCACCACCCCAAATATTATCAATGGCATTCCATAAGTCGTAGCTATCACTCACCACCGCAAAAGTTTTGCCTTCACCGCCAAATTTGGCAATCATATTGCCATAGGCATCCGCTTCATGCTCACGACCCCAAGTGGTCATGGTGCTATGCTCTGCTGCGGGAATGGAAAAAGCCGTCATGTCATTTTGCATACCATACCAACGATTGGCAGCCACAATCGCGCTTAAGGTATCCGTACCGGAAAAGTTAACCAAGTGCGCAAGAGCGCCAAGCGCAGCCGATTCAAGGCTAGATACCCCACGGGCGCCAAAATCATGCAATTTAAACGGTAGATTATTTAAGTTATCAGCCGATTTTTCCAAGCCTGCTTTGATGATTTGCTTACAATAATAAGAAAGGCTTGCCACAGTGCTAGGATACCAAATAGCGCGCAATAGCGTGGTTTCGATATAGCTCGTCAACCAGTAAAACTCAGGGTCGGTATTCACCACCTGACACAATACTTGACCCGTTGGTACCACCATGCCTTCGGGTATCGCTTGAATGCGCAGCGGCAATAGACCGCCATGTTTGGCGACTAATTGTCGCCAGCCTGCTTCATTAAACGGTACGCCATGAGCAGCAAGTAGCACTTTGGCTTCATCTATATGAGCATGAGTAATGGGTTTGGTAAGATACTGTTTTAAAAAAGCTTGTAGACCAAAAAATAGCACATTTTCAAAGTTGCTGTTGCCGCCACGCGCTTCAATATAGCTAGATACGTACTCGGTATTTGGCGGGTACTGCAGCCAATGCGACGTCTTATAGCTATCGGTATTTAAAATAAAATTGTCAAAATTTTGACTAAACATCACAGAACTCCTCTGGTGATTGCTTGCGCAGGTTAAAACCAAACCGTCTATCAGTTTGGCAGGAAAAAATCAGAGACCTACCATTTTACAAATAATGGCATAATGGTCTTCAAACAGTTTATCGGCTTTTAATTCAGCTAAGGGTAGCCAAAACGCTTTTTTGGCATCATCGCCACCTTTCACCGATGGTAAGCCTTTGGGGTCGTTTTTGAGCACAAAGTAAAACGCTTGGGTGATGGTACGACCACGAGCGGAGCGATACGGGTCATCAAAGGTGTGTTGACTATGGCGCGAGCCGCGCAGAACCGCTTCAGGCACTTTTAACCGTGTCTCCTCACGTAGCTCACGAATACAGGCGTCAAATAGCGTCTCTTTAGGGTCGATAAAGCCACCAGGCAATGCCCATAGCCCTTGACCTGGCATACCACGACGCTCCACCAATAAGATGTGTCCTGATTGAATGACCACGGCATCAACCGTCATAAAGGTGGGCGGGTACGGGCTTGATTCCCATTGTTTTTTGTATTTATCGATGAAGCCAGCCTCTTCGTGTAGGCGTTTGAATGCTTCGGTCTTTTTAAATGCCTTCATGACATCGGTTGTCGATTGCGGTACCGTATCGGTTAGCGGATCGGCACCCAGCAAAAAGCCTTCGCGAATTGGCGTGGCAGACAACTCATGAAAATTGGGCACTGCCACCGACTGCCAATTTGGAAAAAGTGACAAGTAATATGATGAGCTGTCTTTTGAATGTCCAATTAGACCAATATTGGCGTTTAAATCGCCGGTAACCGACTTCACACACTGCTGCACGTATTGAAGCCATTTTGTGTCATTGTATAAGGCATCATCCAAACCGACACAATGGATGCGTTTGGCATCTTTTTTGTCAAAGGCGCCCAAAATCATTTGGCTACGTGCTTCGACACTAAAGCTATTGCGGATACTACTTGGCAAATTAGCAGAGCCAATGAGCATAATCACATTTTCAGCAAGCTTTAATGCTTCATCGACAACCGATTTATGACCTAAATGAAACGGCTGAAAACGCCCGATAAATACCAAATAATCATATTGATAACCTTTTTTATTTTTGGGTGTGCTAAAACGCCCTTTATCTTCGGTAACGTCGTTTTTAGTAACCGTGATAGTGTCAGTCGTTTTATTTGGCATGACGCAAACTCCTTGCGAATGATAACGCCCTCGGTCTATCCAATAGCGTTTTGGTGATAAAGTTCAGTGATAAAGCATGTTTTTTTAACTATCTTGCCTAAACTTTCAACCAATGCCAAGTTATTTTTGGTTAAAGATAATGACTAGATTCAAGTTTTAGCTTAGCTAAAAAATATTGTGACGACCCTTGATAAGCCAAAAAACCACCCCCAATAAAATCCGAGTAAATTACTCAAGTTTATGCTAAAATATGGGTAAAAATTGATGACAAGCTAGGGTGACATATGAGCGATACAGAAAAAACCACAAATATCAAAATTACCGATTCAGCGCAAGGTTATCTGACTGAGTTGTTGGCAAAACAAAATACTGACGGCATCGGCGTACGTATTTTTGTTGAACATCCAGGCACGCCGCGAGCAGAATGCTGTATGTCATATAGCCAGCCAAATGAACACAATCCTGACGATTTAAAATTGGATTATGAGACATTCACCGCTTATATAGATACCCCGTCTATTCCTTATCTTGAAGATGCGGTGATTGATTACAATAAAGACCGTTTTGGTGGGCAATTGACATTTCGTGCGCCCAACTCAAAAGTGCCAAAATTGGGTGAAAATGCGAGCCTAGAGGAGCGTATCAATTACGTGTTGTCTTCAGAAATCAATCCAAATCTAGCGGCGCATGGGGGTAACGTGCAATTGGTGGATTTGGTACATGAAGAAGGCGTTGGTATCACCGCCGTGCTCAAATTTGGCGGCGGCTGTCAAGGCTGCTCTGCAGTTGATATGACGCTAAAACAAGGGGTTGAAGTCTCGCTAAAACAGCAAATACCAGAATTGACCCAAGTGATTGATGAGACTGACCATACTTATACTGCCAATGCGTTTTATAAATAATTTGTTATCTATCATAGATAAGAAAAACCCCAATGAGATATTGGGGTTTCTTTTTTATTATTTATCAGTTTATTATTTATCAGCTGGAAACGCATTGGGTTTGGCCGTCGGTTCTGGCGCAAAAGTTTTCTTTGGTTTTGGCAAATCAATAGGCTCAATTTCATACACGACTGTTCCAATAACGCCGGTATTATCAATTGAACCTTGAGCGTTATGATTGGCGTAGCTGTCTTTTGGTGTGCTAAAGGTAAAAGACGCTACTGCATCCTCACTTTTGCGAAAGCCTTCAATCGTCAAATCATCATGTGGGGGTAGTACATAACCTGAGTTACTGCGTGAAGCACTACTACCGTCTAATACATCGATGCCATCCACACTGGCAACAATTTCATAAGTTTTATCACTACTATTATGATAATGTAGTTGATAACTTTGTCCTGCTTTACCTGCTACATAATAGCTTTGACCGGCACGATATAAAGGCAAACGCTCACCACTATCACTTTCAATGGTAAACTTAATTTGTCCTGCTTGCATTGAGATATCATTTAATGATTTGCCTTTAAAATCTTTGTTGGCATAATGCACTTGGACTTCTTCAATCGGCTCAGTAGTCATACGCGTAATATCCACCCCAGTGGTTTTTGACTCAACTTCATCGCCCCATTTAGTACCGAGCTTTTCATCATTCCTTACTTGATTATTACTTACTTCCGCACTGGTGGGAACAGAGGTTGGCGAAATTTCGGCTTCAGGATTTTTGCTACAGCCTGTGACAACGACGACACTAGCCATTGCCAGACCTGTCATTAAATAAAGTGAAGCATGAGGAACTAGACGCATAGATCACTCGCTATTAATAGAATAAAGTTCATTTAATATGCGTGAAAAGATATCTCTAGTCAATTCTGTAACCGACAAAAATATTAGCAAATTGTGAGCATATATGTCATTGTAAAATAAAGTAAAATTTTAGCCTTTCAAGTTTTTTGAGCAAAAAAACGGACTGCCATGCAATCCGTTTGATAACCACAAAAATCAGATAATATAAATTATTTACGATCTTCAACTGATACAAAATCACGTTGTGTGTAGCCAGTATATAACTGACGTGGACGACCGATTTTGTAAGGTGCAGAGTGCATTTCTAACCAGTGGCTGATCCAACCAGAAGTACGTGCTAAAGCAAAGATTACGGTAAACATAGAGGTTGGAATACCGATGGCTTTTAGGATGATACCTGAGTAGAAGTCAACATTTGGATATAGGTTACGCTCTTTAAAGTACGGGTCATTCAAGGCGATTTGTTCAAGTCTCATCGCAAGTTCAAGTTGTGGATCTTTGATGCCAAGCTCGCCCAATACTTCGTCACAAGTTTCTTTCATCACTTTGGCGCGTGGGTCAAAGTTTTTATAAACACGGTGACCAAAGCCCATTAATTTCACTTCTTTACGTTTTACTTTTTCCATGAATTCATCAACGTTGTCTACGCTGCCGATTTCATCAAGCATTTTAAGTACAGCTTCGTTGGCACCACCATGTGCAGGTCCCCAAAGAGCCGCGATACCTGCCGCGATACAAGCGTATGGGTTAGCGCCCGTAGAACCTGCTAGACGTACAGTTGAGGTAGAGGCATTTTGTTCGTGGTCAGCATGTAAGGTAAAGATTTTGTCCATCGCTTTTGCAAGGATTGGATTGACTTTATAGTTGACATCTGCTGGGGTTGCAAACATCATGTGTAAGAAGTTTTCAGCGTAGTTTAAATCATTACGCGGATACATGAATGGTTGACCATTGCTATATTTATAGCACATTGCGGCGATAGTAGGGACTTTAGCAATCAAACGAATCGCAGTGATTTCACGATGGTCTTGTTTGCTCACATCAAGATTGTTGTGGTAGAACGCAGATAACGCACCCATCACACCGACCATAATCGCCATTGGATGAGCGTCACGGCGGAAACCTTCAAAGAAACGACGTAATTGGTCATTCACCATTGAATGTTTACGAACTTTTTCATAGAAGTCAGCTTTTTGCTCAGCATTGGGTAATTCACCATGAATGAGTGCATACGCAACTTCTAAGTATTCGGCTTTATCAGCTAATTGGTCAATTGGGTAACCACGGTGTAATAAGATACCTTTGTCACCATCAATGAAGGTGATTTTTGATTCAGTGGAAGCGGTTGACATGAAACCTGGATCGTATGTCCAAAAACCAGCTTGGGGTACGGCCTTAATATCGAGTACAGGATCGCCTAATGTTCCTTCAATGATAGGAAGCTCATAGTCCTGGCCATTGACGTGCAAGGTTGCAATATTGTCTTTCTCTGACATAAAATCCTCTCAGACGTATAAAAAAAAGAAGACCTATACTTGCTCAAATGCATTGGCGCAATGACAAGGATAGGTGGCTGCCCAGCCACACAGAAACGTGCAGGGCGACTTTATTAATAGCGAAAAAATAGCGAAAACCCAAAACTAAAACATATCTATATTAACAGTATTTTTGCCAAAAATGAAAGTAAATTTACGCCTTACGCGTACAAACAGTTAGTTATAATTAACAGGAGTTAACTAAAACTATACTCTATGCTTTCGACATTCTATCGCCCCTTAATAGGGTTAAATATCTAGATGGATGAGTCTCAAAACCCTGAATCTTATCAAATTATTTCTGAATTTTAAGGGTGTGCTACAGTGGTTTGATAAAAGATGGTTTTTTTTCTGTTTTTGTTTGTATTTGTAATCAAAGACTCTTATAATTATAAAAATTTTACTGGTGGCTAGCTTTGTATTATTAATCTTTGCTAAACATAATTTACTTTTTAGCTTTGTGACTTAACAAAATTAAAAAGTAAGTTGTGGGTGGCTTTTTGTCGATTATTAGTTTGTAATTTATTAGTTTTTAATTGTTAGATACGATTAGGTTTGCGGCTAATAACTATCTATTCTGTGAATAATCCAAAGTACGCTAGCTATTCCTTATCTTCGATTTACCTGTTTTTTGATAGGCTATGTAATTCATCAAATCCTGCAAGTGATGTGAAGTTCGTGCTTGATATTTTGGATATTGGCATAGCGATAACACAGGTAAGTTATAACTGCGAATAAAGGATGCCCGCTGTGAAAAGCAACCGACCGATTGACCTTCCTTTAAGCCAAGTAATTAATGTTAATTCAAAAAACCCAATTGCTTTGGCTTCAATTACCCACCGTGTTTCTGGTGTGGTGCTATTTCTCCTAATTCCTGTGATGTTATGGATTTTTCAAACGTCGCTTGCCAGTGCTGAAGGCTTTGCAGATATTTTCACCAACCCATTGGTGAAGTTTTTGGCTTGGATCTTTGTCGCTGCATTAGGCTACCATTTTGTGATGGGTTTCAAACATTTATTTGCCGACATGGGCATGAATGAAGAATTAAACAGTGGTCGCACTGCGACATTCATTGGCTTTGTACTTGCAGCGCTTTGGGTTGTGGGTTCATTTGTATGGGTGATGTTCTAATGAAAAGTGCAACAGGTTTAACAGGCTCAGGCTCTCGAGATTGGGTGGTACAACGTATTAGTGCGGTTGTACTGGCAGTTTATTCATTGGTGATGTTGGGCTGGTTCTTAACCCACCAACCAACCTTTGAATTATGGCAAGGCTTTATGCTAAGCCTACCGATGCGCTTATTTACGCTATTGATGATACTAGCATTAGTGGGTCATGCGTGGGTAGGGATGTGGACTGTGTTAACAGACTACGTTAAGTCAAATGGTTTACGTTTTGTGCTGCAATCTGCCATGATTCTTGCAGTCTTGGTTTATTTATTTTGGGGCGTGATGATTTTCTTCTAAACATCCTGTTAGATAAATTTTGTTAACGTATTTATCGATTTTGATATCCATGGCTTTTTAAGCATTTAGGTGGATAAAATCGAACCATCATTTAGGAAATTAAAGCAATGGCAACAAAACAAGACAACACCATTAGCAATATTCAAACCTTAACCTTCGATGCGGTTATCGTTGGCGGCGGTGGCTCTGGTATGCGTGCGTCGCTACAATTGGCGCGTGGCGGTATGAATGTTGCGGTATTAACCAAAGTGTTCCCAACGCGTTCTCACACGGTTGCTGCGCAAGGTGGTATTGGCGCAAGTTTGGGTAACATGAGTGATGATAACTGGCACTTTCACTTTTATGACACCATCAAAGGGTCTGACTGGTTAGGTGACCAAGACGCCATCGAATATATGTGCCGTGAAGCACCAAAAGTGGTATATGAACTTGAGCATATGGGTATGCCATTTGACCGTAACGCGGATGGTACGATTTATCAGCGTCCCTTTGGCGGCCATACTGCCAACTACGGTGAAAAAGCGGTACAACGTGCGTGTGCGGCAGCTGACCGTACAGGTCATGCATTATTGCATACGCTATACCAAAAAAATCTTGAGCAAGGCACAGAGTTTTTTATAGAGTGGATTGCGCTAGATTTGGTCAAAGATAGCAAAGGCGACATTAACGGCGTTATCGCGTTAGAGCAAGAAACAGGTCGTGTTGCGGTATTCCAAGCGAAAACAACTGTCCTAGCAACGGGCGGTGCAGGTCGTATTTTCGCTGCGTCTACTAATGCCTTTATTAACACCGGTGACGGTCTAGGTATGGCAGTGCGTGCGGGTATTCCACTACAAGATATGGAATTTTGGCAATTTCACCCAACAGGTGTCGCAGGTGCGGGTGTATTATTGACCGAAGGTTGCCGTGGTGAAGGTGCGTTACTTCGCAATAAAGATGGCGAAGCCTTTATGGAGCGTTATGCGCCAACCCTAAAAGACTTAGCACCACGTGACTTTGTATCACGTTCAATGGACCAAGAGATCAAAGAAGGTCGTGGTTGTGGTCCACATGGTGATTACGTGGTACTTGATATGACGCACTTAGGTGTGGATACCATCATGAAGCGTTTACCATCGGTTTATGAAATTGGTAAAAACTTCGCGAACGTTGACATTACCAAAGAGCCAATCCCAGTTGTACCGACTATCCATTACCAAATGGGCGGTATCCCAACCAATATTCATGGTCAGGTTGTTATGCCAGATCTTGAGGCAGGTACGGATGCAGAAGGTTTATATGCCCAGCAAAAAATCGTGAAAGGCTTATATGCAATCGGCGAATGTTCATGTGTATCGGTGCACGGCGCCAACCGTCTAGGTACTAACTCATTACTTGATTTGGTAGTATTTGGTCGTGCAGCGGGTCAACATATCATTGATGAGTTCCACGCCGCTGACCGTCATGACTATGAGCCACTATCACCGCGTGTCCTTGACAAAACTTTGGCGCGTTTGAATGTGTTACAGCAATCTACGCAAGGTCTCAATGCGCAAGATGTGGCTGACGAAATCCGCCGTACCATGCAGCAACACGCAGGTGTATTCCGTACCCAAGCGTCAATGAATGAGGGCGTGCAAAAAATCTTGGCACTTGAAAGCCAGGTCAATAGTCTTCACCTAGCTGATAAATCGCAAGTGTTTAATACCGCACGTATTGAAGCGCTTGAAGTGGCGAACCTCTATGAAGTTGCCAAAGCGACAATGATTTCAGCTTCCCTGCGTCAAGAATGCCGTGGCGCACATACCGTCGTTGACTACGAACGTGCGGCAGATGATGCGTATGCCCCGCTTGGTCGTAATGACCACGAATGGATGAAACATACCCTTTGGTTCTCTGAAGGTAACCGTGTTATCTACAAACCTGTTCGTAAGAGCCCACTGACGGTAGACTATGTTGAGCCAAAAGTACGTACATTCTAATTAACATTTTTTGGTCTTTGCAAACTAGTGTGAAGACCCTATAAACCAATACCATAAACGTGTGGAGTTTAGCATTATGAGCAGAGGTACTCGCACCATCGAGATTTTCCGCTACGATCCAGATAAAGACGCAGCACCCCGTATGCAGACATACCAAATTGAGCTTTTAGACTCTGACCGTATGTTATTAGACGTACTTGTCCGTTTGAAAAAAATGGACGAAACCATCAGTTTCCGCCGTTCGTGCCGCGAAGGTATTTGTGGCTCTGACGGTATGAACATCAATGGTAAAAACGGTCTATCATGTCTTATCAACATGAACACGCTACCACAAAAAATTACTTTACGCCCGCTACCTGGTTTACCTGTCGTGCGCGACTTAGTGGTAGATATGAACCAATTCTATGAGCAGTATGAAAAAGTTCATCCGTACTTGATTAATGACCAGCCAGCGCCACCGACTGAACGTCTACAATCACCTGAAGACCGCGAAAAGTTAAACGGTCTATATGAATGTATTTTATGTGCGTGTTGTTCAACCAGCTGTCCATCATTTTGGTGGAACCCAGATAAGTTCTTAGGTCCATCTGCGTTGTTGAATGGCTACCGCTTTGTGGCAGATAGCCGTGATACTAGCACACAAGAGCGTTTAGCACGTTTAGACGACCCATTTAGCTTGTTCCGTTGCCGTGGCATCATGAACTGTGTGTCGGTTTGTCCAAAAGGCTTGAATCCTACCAAAGCGATTGGTCACTTACGTAACATGCTGTTAGACCAAGCAGGTTAGTACCACAGTTTGGTGACAAAAAAGCTCTGTATCGACAGGGCTTTTTTTATTGGGATGTGATAAATTCATAGTAACTGGCTATCTATTAATTAAAGTAATAAATGATATCCAAATATCATAATATTTTTTATACCTTTTCAGCCTAATGAATGAGATAAATTACCATTAATTTTGTATAATATACGATAGGTATCTATAGGGAATATTCATTTAGTTTTTCTAAGGAAGGAGAAATCTAACTTTCACATTACTCTTCTTTTACTGCCATTTGATAGCCATTTATCCACACGCCAAGCAGCGTGAGTCGCTATATTTAGTAAATGAATGGTAACTATTACCTTAACAAAATTTTTTGTTAATTATAAAAATGCTAGGCTATTCCCTAAAATTTTTATTTCCACCTTTAAATACTACAGTAGAAAGAATCATGGCTAATCAAAACCAAACTTCTGTCTCATCTGCTCAGTTTACCGAACTGTCAGCAGATAACGCAGTCTATCTTGAATCACTCTATGAACAGTATCTTCAAGATCCACAAAGCGTTGATGAAAAATACATCCCTTACTTTGCGCAGTTTGCCAAAGATGATGATAAAAACGCCCTTCACCATACTATCCAAGACCAATTTTTGCTATTAGCTCGCAACACCACTGCCCACAAAGTTACCGGTCAATCAGCTGCAGGCGCCGTCAGTCCTTCTGAAATTCGTGAATTTGCGGACAACCAAATGGGCGTGCAAAAACTGATTACCAGTTATCGCCGTCGTGGTCATCGTATTGCTAATTTAGATCCTTTAGGACTCATGCCACGTCCAGAAGTTGAAGAATTGACTTTAGCCTATTATGGTCTATCTGAAGCGGATTTAGACACCGTTTACCCTGTCAGTGACCTAAATATCGGTAAAGACAAAGCCACACTACGTGAAATCATTCAAGTGTTAGAGCGAGTTTATTGTAGCAGCATCGGTGCAGAATATTTCCATGTGACCACCGCCAAAGAAAAACGCTGGATTGAAAAATACCTAGAACAAAATCTTGGCTATGTCAAATTTGACAACGAAAAACGTAAATCTATCCTTGAGCGTTTGACAGCAGCGGAAGGATTAGAAAAATACTTAGCGCGTAAATATACCGGTGTGAAACGTTTTGGTCTTGAGGGTGGCGAAAGCTTTATCCCGATGGTCAATGAGATAATTCAGCGTGCGGGTGAAAACGGTACCAAAGAAATGGTTATCGGTATGGCACACCGTGGGCGTTTAAATTTATTAGTGAATATCTTAGGTAAAAACCCTAAAGATTTGTTTGATGAGTTTGATGGTAAAAAACAACCGACCGTGGGTTCAGGTGACGTGAAATATCACAACGGTTATTCATCCAACGTAATGACACCGGGCGGCGAAGCACACTTGGCCTTGGCATTTAACCCTTCACATCTTGAGATTGTATCACCTGTATTGATTGGATCAGTGCGTGCCCGCCAAGTACGCCGTCAAGATAAGACGGGTGATGCCGTTTTGCCAATCGTGGTACACGGTGACGCCGCGTTCGCCGGTCAAGGTGTCAACCAAGAAACTTTCCAAATGTCACAAACCCGTGCGTATTCAACAGGTGGTACGCTGCATATTATTATCAATAACCAAGTCGGTTTTACCACCAGCCGCTTAGAAGATGCGCGTTCAACTGAATATTGTACCGACATCGCCAAGATGGTACACGCACCGATTTTTCATGTAAACGGTGACGATCCAGAAGCCGTGGTATTTATGGCACAGCTTGCCCATGATTATCGCCAAACTTTCCATAAAGATATCGTGATTGATATGTACTGTTACCGTCGTAACGGTCACAATGAAGCGGATGAACCTTCAGCCACTCAGCCACTGATGTATTCGGTGATCAAAAAACTGCCAAGTACTCGTGAATTATTTGCCAATAAATTGGTTGCCGAAGGCGTCATTAGCAAAGCAGAAGCTGTAGCATTTGAAGACGACTACCGTGAGTCACTCGATAAAGGCGAATATGTTGCTAGCGCCCTCGTGCGTGAGCCAAATAAAACGCTGTATGTAGATTGGACACCTTATATTGGGCATAAGCTTGAAGACAATTGGGATACTAGCGTTGATATCAATAAATTAAAAGCGTATGGTGAAAAAATGGCACAAGTCCCAGAAGGCTATGTGCTACAACGCCAAGTGCAAAAAGTGGTTGAACAACGTAAAGCCATGCAAACCGGCCAAGAGCCATTGAACTGGGGCGCGGCAGAGACCTTGGCGTATGCGTCACTGGTCGAAGAAGGCTACCCTGTGCGTATCACGGGTGAAGACGTGGGTCGTGGTACTTTCTCACATCGCCATTCAGAACTGTTCAACATGAAAGACGGCAGTATGTATGTACCGCTTGCCAACATGAGCCCTAACCAAGCACGTTTTGACACCTTTAACTCATTGTTGTCAGAAGAAGCGGTGTTGGCGTTTGAATATGGTTACGCAACGACAGTACCCAATGCCCTAGTGATTTGGGAAGCGCAGTTTGGTGACTTTGTCAATGGCGCACAAGTGGTCATTGACCAATTTATTTCATCAGGTGAAACAAAATGGCAACGTCTATGTGGTCTGACCATGCTATTACCACACGGCTATGAAGGTCAAGGTCCTGAGCACTCATCAGCGCGTCTAGAGCGTTTCTTACAGCTATGTGCTGAAGACAACATGCAAGTGATAACCCCAACTACACCTGCACAGATTTTCCATGCCCTGCGTCGTCAAGTGGTTCGCCCAGCGCGTAAACCGCTGATTGTGATGTCACCAAAATCACTGCTACGTCATAAATTGGCGGTGTCAACGCTTGAAGAGCTTGCGCAAGGTCAGTTCCAAACCGTGATTCCAGAGATTGACCAACTTGATAATAACCAAGTGACGCGTTTAGTGTTGTGTGGCGGTAAAGTATATTATGACTTGCTTGAAAAACGTCGTGAATTGGGTCTCAACCATGTGGCGATTGTGCGTATCGAGCAGCTTTATCCATTACCTGAAGCACGTATTTTGGAAGAAGTGGCAAAATATCCAAACCTTGAAGGTATTGTTTGGACACAAGAAGAGCCACGTAACCAAGGCGCTTGGTACTATCTAGCACCGCACTTATTCCGTTTGATTGCACCGCCAAAACCAGCGACTCGTCCGACCAAAGCCTACTTGCTTGAGCCAGTGGCTCGCCCTTCATCCGCAGCCCCTGCGGCAGGTTCGATGCAAATGCACGTTGCCCAACAACAAAAAGTTATCAACGAAGCATTGGGTTTGCCAAAGAATGAAGATTCGACCGAAGACAAGCTAGAAGCTAAAGCGGAAATCGCAGAAAAACAAGCGACTGACTAAGCGTTTTAAAGGATTAGTACTTAATAGATGTGTACTAATCCTTCTTGGTTTTTGGTATAGGCAATTGCGCCGAGTGCTAAGACAACAATGAATTTAACCCATTAAAAATGAAAGAATGTGAAATTAACTAGGAGTTTTCCATGAGTGAGATTAAAGTCCCCGTATTCCCAGAGTCCGTTGCTGACGGTACAATTGTTGCTTGGAATTTTAATGAAGGCGATCAAGTAAGCCGTGACGCTGTATTGTGTGAAATCGAAACCGATAAAGTTGTGATGGAAGTGGTGGCACAAGCTGACGGCGTGCTTAGCAAAATTCTCAAACAAGTTGATGACACAGTGCTTTCTGCTGAAGTCATCGGTGAGTTGACTGAAGGCGCAACCGCGGCTGCACCCGCAAGCCAACCTGCTGAAACCCAAGCACCGGCTGCCCAAGCTGAAGCCGCACCTGCAGCTGCACAACAAGCACCTACCGCTCAGGCGACTTCTGAAGCAGATTATAAAGACCAAAGCCCAGCAGTTCGTAAAGCAGCGAATACCACAGGCGTTAATCCTGCAGACGTTGAAGGTTCAGGTCGTGGCGGCCGTGTGACCAAAGAAGACATGGCAAACCCAACCTTAAAAGCCAACAATGCAATTAAGGCGGACAACGGTCAAGTGGTTGCCAATGCCGTCGGTCAACGTGCAGACAAACGTGTGCCAATGACACGTTTACGTGCCCGTGTTGCTGAGCGTCTGTTAGCCGCTACCCAAGAAACTGCGATGTTGACGACGTTTAACGAAGTGAACATGAAACCTATCATGGACTTACGTAGTGAGTTCAAAGAGCGTTTTGAAAAACGTCATGGTGTAAAACTAGGTTTCATGTCATTGTTTGTAAAAGCTGCTACTGAAGCATTAAAACGTTTCCCAGCGGTAAATGCCTCTATTGATGGTAGCGATATCGTTTATCATGGTTATTATGATGTAGGTGTTGCGGTATCGAGCGACCGTGGTCTTGTGGTGCCGGTATTACGTGACACTGACCAAATGGGTATGGCAGATATCGAGCGTGCGATTGGTAACTATGCATCAAAAGCGCGTGAAGGCAAATTAGGCATTGAAGACATGACAGGTGGTACCTTCACCATTACCAATGGTGGGGTATTTGGTTCATTGATGTCAACCCCAATCATCAATCCACCACAAACAGCGATTTTGGGTATGCATGCTACAAAAGAACGCCCAATGGCTGTTAATGGCGAAGTGGTAATTCTACCAATGATGTACTTGGCATTGTCGTATGACCACCGTTTAATTGACGGTAAAGAAGCCGTACAATTCTTGGTCACGATCAAAGAATTGGTTGAAAACCCAGCGATGCTACTTCTCGATTTATAATGAAAAAAGCCTGTATTGGCAAAGGTTGATACAGGCTTCTTTGTTTAACAACTTTAACAATAACAATTCAAATTTTTGGTGAAGATTATGAAAGAAAGCTATGATTTGGTAATTATCGGTGGTGGCCCTGGTGGCTACGAAGCAGCTATCCGTGCAGGCCAATTAGGTATGAGTGTGGCTTGTATCGAAAAACGTGTCCATAAAGGCGAGCCAGCGTTAGGCGGTACCTGTTTGAACGTCGGTTGTATTCCTTCAAAAGCATTGCTAGACAGCTCACATCGCTATGAAGCAACCAAACATGATTTAGCCGACCACGGTATCACCACAGGTGAAGTGGCGATTGACATCAGCAAAATGTTAAGTCGTAAAGACGCTATCGTTAAACAATTAACCGGTGGTGTGGCTGCATTGCTAAAAGGTAACGGTGCTGACTGGCTACAAGGTACAGGTAAATTACTTGATGGTAAAGGTGCGGCTAAACAAGTTGAATTTACTCCATTAGATGGTTCTGCGCCTACCACTATTACCGCTAAAAATGTGATTTTAGCCTCTGGTTCTGTGCCCATTGATATCCCTGTTGCCCCGATTGATAACGAATATATCGTTGATTCAACCGGTGCGTTAGACTTTACCGAAGTACCCGCGCGTTTAGGCGTCATTGGTGGTGGTGTGATTGGTCTTGAACTGGGTTCAGTATGGCGTCGTTTGGGTAGTGAAGTGGTGGTATTTGAAGCCATGCCAGAATTTTTAGCAGCGGCGGACAAAGCCGTGAGCAAAGAAGCGGCAAAACTACTAAAAGCCCAAGGCATGGATATCCGTATTGATACCAAAGTCACTCAGGCTCAAGTAGAAAATGGTCAGGTAGTGGTATCGTTTGACGCCAAAGGTCAAGCAGGACAAGAAACTTTCGATAAACTCATCGTTTGTGTGGGTCGCCGTGCTTATAAAGAAAACCTACTTGGTGAAAATTCAGGAGTAGAGCTTACTGAACGTGGTTTGGTAGCGGTGAATGACTTCTGTCAAACCAACCTTGATGGCGTCTATGCAATCGGTGACTTGGTGCGTGGTCCAATGCTGGCACACAAAGCGATGGAAGAAGGCATGATGGCAGTTGAACGTATTCATGGTGAAAAAGTTCAAGTCAATTATGACACCATTATTAGCGTGATTTACACACACCCAGAAATTGCATGGGTGGGCTTAACTGAAGAACAAGCCAAAGAGAAAGGTCATGAAGTCAAAACAGGTCAATTTAGCTTAGCTGCCAATGGCCGTGCGTTAGCCGCTGGTGAAGCTCAAGGCTTCATCAAAGTGGTTGCCGATGCCAAAACTGACCGTTTGCTGGGTATGCATGTCGTGTCAGCGGGTGCAGGTGATATCGTTCATCAAGGCATGATTGCGATGGAATTTGTGTCAAGTATTGAAGACTTGCAGTTGATGACGTTTGCTCACCCAACCATTTCTGAAGCGGTACACGAGGCGGTGCTATCAGCGGATGGTCGTGCGATTCATGCGATTCAACGTAAACGCAAATAACCCAGTTCTAGGTAACCTAGTGCACAAGTAATTTGGCTCACAAGTAACTTAGTTTACAAGTAAATGGGCTAATTAGTTTATGCATCAATAGTTTGGATAAAGCAAGTGAGCTAACCACATTATTAACTAGGTTAGCTCACTGTGGACCACAATATTCAAAAATAATTTTAAAACAATGTAAACCAAAACCGAGAGGATAAATTCATGAATTTACATGAGTATCAAGCCAAAGAATTATTAAAAAGCTATGGATTGCCAGTACAAGAAGGTATCATCGCTAAAAATGGCGACGAAGCCGCAGCAGCGTTTGACAAAATGGCAGGCAATGCCGGTGCCGTGGTTGTTAAAGCCCAAGTACATGCTGGTGGGCGTGGTAAAGCGGGCGGCGTAAAGATCGCTAAAACGCGTGAAGAAGCCAAACAAATTGCTGAAGAATTAATTGGTAAAAACTTGGTAACTTACCAAACTGACGCCAATGGTCAACCTGTTAACAGCGTACTTATCGCCGAAGACATGTATCCAATCGCAACTGAATTGTATTTAGGGGCAGTCGTAGACCGTTCAGCCCGTCGTGTGGTATTCATGGCGTCAACTGAAGGCGGTGTGGAAATTGAAAAAGTTGCCGAAGAAACCCCAGAAAAAATCTTGAAAGTAGAGGTTGACCCACTAGTGGGCTTACAACCTTGCCAAGCTCGTGAAGTGGCTTTCAAATTGGGTCTAAAAGACAAACAAATCAACGAATTTGCCAAATTGATGACAGGCGCTTATAAAGCCTTTACGGAAAATGACTTTGCTTTATTTGAAATCAATCCATTAGCGGTTCGTAAATCTGGCGAATTAGCCTGTGTTGACGCCAAAATCGGTATCGACTCAAATGCCCTTTATCGCCTGCCAAAAGTCGCTGAACAACGTGACAAATCACAAGAAAATGAGCGTGAATTAAAAGCCTCAGAATTTGACCTAAACTATGTTGCACTTGAAGGTAACATCGGCTGTATGGTGAATGGCGCCGGTCTTGCGATGGCAACCATGGACATCATCAAACTATATGGCGGTCAACCCGCTAACTTCCTAGACGTAGGCGGCGGTGCGACCAAAGAACGTGTGGTTGAAGCGTTCAAATTGATTCTTGAAGACAAATCAGTCCAAGGCGTACTCATCAATATTTTCGGTGGTATCGTACGTTGTGACATGATTGCTGAAGCGATTATCGAAGCGGTGAAAGAAGTCAACGTTACCGTACCTGTGGTTGTTCGCCTTGAAGGTAACAACGCTGAAAAAGGTGCGCAAATCCTACGTGATTCAGGTCTTAAATTAATTCCTGCTGAAGGTCTTTCTGAAGCCGGTCAAAAAATTGTTGATGCGGTTAATAATGCCTAATTAAGAAAGTATAGGTATGAGCGAGTGGGGCTATGTGCCCTACTGGTTAATCGTTTAAATCAAACATAAAAAGTAAAAGGAAAAACAATGAGCGTATTAGTTGGAAAAGACACTAAAGTATTAGTGCAAGGTTTCACAGGTAAAAACGGTACTCTACACTCAGAGCAATCAATTGCTTATGGTACTAACATCGTTGGCGGTGTGACCCCAGGTAAAGGCGGTACAATCCACCTTGATCGTCCAGTATTCGATACCATGGATGAAGCAGTAACAGCAACGGGTGCCAATGCCTCGGTTATCTTTGTACCAGCACCATTTGTATTAGACTCAATCGTTGAAGCGATTAACTCTGGCGTAAAATTGATTGTGGTCATCACCGAAGGCGTACCTACCCTAGATATGCTAAAAGCCAAACGTTACCTAGAAAACGTCAACGCTGACCTACAAGCCAACGGCGAAGAAATCATCCGTATGGTAGGTCCAAACTGTCCAGGCGTTATCAGCCCAGGTAAATGCAAAATCGGTATCATGCCAGGTCACATTCACCAAGAAGGTAAAGTCGGTATTATCTCACGTTCTGGTACATTGACATATGAAGCAGTGGCTCAAACTACTAAACTTGGCTTTGGTCAATCAACCTGTATCGGTATCGGTGGTGACCCAATCCCAGGTATGAACCAAATCGACGCATTAAAATTGCTTCAAGACGACCCACAAACCGAAGCGATTGTATTAATCGGTGAAATCGGTGGTACGGCTGAAGAGGAAGCGGCTGCATACGTTAAAGATCACGTGACTAAACCCGTCATTGGTTATATCGCAGGTGTCACAGCACCAAAAGGTAAACGTATGGGACATGCCGGTGCGATTATCTCAGGTGGTAAAGGTACAGCAGAAGAAAAATTCAAAGCCTTTGAAGAAGCTGGTATTGCTTATACCCGTGACCCTTCAAAAATCGGTGAAAAAGTAAAAGAAGTCACTGGTTGGTAATGATTGGCTATTTTGACTAATCAAAAGCAGATAATCATTGGGTTATCTGCTTTTTTATTATCCGCTGGTGTTAGCAAACGCTGGTGTTAGCAAAATACCCTCAATCAATTTTAATAATGCGTTTAAAATATTCGGGCAGATAAAATATTTGCCATAAAAATATGTTAAGCTTGATATCAACTATTTGAACAACTTTTCTTATTAAGAGTCACTATGTCGAAAAAAATCACTCACGCTGTTATCCCTGTGGCAGGGTTTGGCACGCGTATGTTACCACTATCAAAAGCCGTGCCAAAAGAGTTGCTACCGCTTGGCAATAAGCCAGCCATTCAATACGTCGTTGAAGAAGCGATTGCCGCAGGTTTAACCAATATTGTCTTGGTCAATCATGCGCAAAAAACCGCCATTGAAAACTATTTTGACATCAATAGCGAGCTTGATACCCAGTTACGCGGTAAAGGCAAAGCGGCGCTAGCCGATAGTTTAAACTGGCTACCTGCAGGAGTCACGGTTACCAGTGTGCGCCAAGGCAAACCGTTAGGATTAGGGCATGCCGTCTTGCAAGCCCGTGCGATTGTAGGTGATGAGCCATTTGCTGTGCTGTTACCAGATGTAATTTTGAACCCTTATAATACTGACTATAATCAGCAGAATTTAGCCTACATGCTACAGCAGTTTGCCAAGCAGCAGCATTCGCAGATATTGGTTGATCCAGTGAAAGAAAGTGATATTTCTAAATATGGCATTGCCAAGCTTGCCAGCACACAAATGGTAGCAAAGTCTGAACAAAACCAGTCATTTGCTGTGACGGGATTTGTGGAAAAACCCAACGCTGAAGATGCGCCTTCTAACTTGGCTGTCGTTGGGCGCTATGTGTTTAATAATGCTATTTTTGAGTATCTAACCAACACGCAGCCAAGTGTGGGTGGGGAGATTCAGCTGACCGATGCCATTGATGCGCTTATTAGCACGCAAGGGGTAGACGTGGTTAGCATGGTGGGTAATAGCTTTGATGCAGGTGATATGAATAGCTACTTGCAAGCCGTGGGTTATTTTGCCACTCAATTGGGTATTGAAGCGTTTCAACATACAGCAAATTAATATAGGGTCATAGACGAATGTCAACCGATACAAGTGCGAATCGTACATGGCAAACACTGTCTACCCAGGCAGATAGTATGGCCACGCTTAATCAATTGTTTAGCCAACAATCCAATCGCGGCTTACAGTACCGCGTTGCCGCGTGCGACATGATCATGGATTTTAGTAAACAAAAAATTGATGCGGCTGTCCTTAGCAATTTAGTCACCCTGGCAAATGAGCGTGAATTAGCGCAAGAAATCCGTCGGCTGATGACAGGTGAAATCGTGAATGATACTGAGCATCGTCCGGCATTACATACCGCACTAAGACAGCCGCAAGGCGAGCAAGTTTGGGTCGAAGGTGTCAATGTCATTGAGCAAGTGCATATGAGCTTACAAAAAGCGGAAAAGTTGGTTGAGCGGATTCGTAATGGGGTCTGGCGTGGTTATTCTGGTCAGGCAATCACCGATGTGGTGAATATCGGCGTCGGCGGCTCAGATCTAGGGCCAGTGATGGCAACAACGGCACTAAAAGAATGGACAGATACCCCTATCAGTGTGCATTTTGTCTCCAATATGGATGGCACCCAGCTCGATAGTTTGCTCAAAGTATTAAATCCGCAAACCACGCTGTTTATTATCTCGTCGAAATCATTTTCCACCATTGATACGCTGTCCAATGCCAAGACGGCGATGTCGTGGTTGTTAGCCAGTCATGATAACAAAGCCACTATTTTGCGTCGTCATTTTATTGGGATTTCTACCAAAGCGGATAAGATGTCAGAATGGGGTATTCATGTCGATAACCAACTAATGCTCTGGGATTGGGTTGGGGGTCGATTCTCCATGTGGTCGGTGATTGGACTGGCGATTGCCATAAAAATTGGCATGCACAATTTTTATGAATTGCTAGCAGGTGCCTATGAGATGGATCGACATTTTGCCACCGCCGATTTTTCTCAAAACATGCCTGTGTTGTTAGGGCTACTCGGTGTTTGGAACAGTACGTTTTTGCATATTAATGCCCATACGGTTCTACCTTATGATGGTCGGTTATCTTTTTTTCCCAACTATTTAACCCAGCTTGAGATGGAGAGTAACGGTAAATCTGTCAATCGCCAAGGTGAGGCAGTGACTTACAGTACTTGTCCGATTTTGTGGGGTGATATTGGCTCCAATGCTCAGCATGCGTTTTATCAGTTGCTGCATCAAGGCACACAGGCAGTCAGTTGTGATTTTATTGCGCCCATCAAACGCTACGCAGATGCCCAAAAAATCAATAAAAACTTGCTTGAGCAGCATGGACTTTCGCTTGCCAACTGTCTAGCGCAAAGCCAAGTGTTGGCGTTTGGTAATGCCGCCATCAAAGACAGCAATAATGGTATGGATAAATTCAAGCATTATCGCGGCAATCAGCCGTCAACGACCATTCTACTCAAGCAGCTGACCCCAAGAACGTTAGGATCATTGATTGCATTGTATGAGCACAAAGTGTTTGTTATGTCAGTCATTTGGCAGATTAACCCATTTGACCAGTGGGGGGTTGAAGTGGGTAAAGTGATGGCTAATGCCGTCTTTGATGCCTTGGTATCAACGCAAGAATTATCGCCGCAACAAGCGCAGCCATTTGATAGCTCAACCAATCAGTTGCTAAATACCATTAAAACAATCTTTGCAAGCTGATGATAGATAGGAATAAAAGAAGAAAACAATGACCAAAACTGTATATGTAATTGGCAGTACCAATGAATCAATCAATGCCTGTATTTTACTTGCCACCCTTCAATACCAAGTCATGTTATTGACCGATGACGGTAGGCTTCAGCAGGTTATGAATGATTACCAGTTTGATCGGCAGATGGTGCTATTGTGGCAGTTATACCAATCTCAAGGCAACATCGTTACCCAGCCTTTGCCAACCCATGATTTTTCAGCCTATGTTAGCGCAGATGATATTTGGTTGTTTGTCGATGGCGTATCAGCGCAGGCGCTTGACCAATTTGGCTCATTTCATTTTAATCCAACGACCCAGATTATCATCAGCGGTGTCAAAGCGATTGGTGAGATTGAACAATTCGCGCGCAAATTGACGACTACTTGGGTGTATTATCTTCCCTTTATTTTTATGAAAGATGGGGCGAATTTTAGTTCTTTTTTCCAAGCCGATTTGGCACTGATTGGTGAAAAAACGCAAGGCAGTAGCGCGCAAAACAACATTTTACTGTTTTTTATTGAAAAAAGTGACAAGCATTTTATTACCGATATCAAAACGGCAGAATTTGCGCGCAGTAGTATCATGGGAATGCTGGCAACACGCTTGTCTTTCATGAATGAAATGGCACGTCTCGCCGCCAGTGAACAGGTCAATATCAAACAAGTCGAGCAAATCCTTGGGCTGGATAAACGCATTGGTAAAGATTATCTCAAAGCAGGTTGGGGGTTTGGTGGCAAGTCATTGCCACTAGAATTGGATTTTTTGATTGATGGCTTTAAGCACAATCAAGTAGAGACGTCGTTGTTAGAGGCGGTAAAATCGATTAATGAAGACCAAAAAGAACTGATTTTCCGTGAATTTTGGCAATATTTTGATGGCTTTATCGAAAACAAAACGGTGATGATTTGGGGCTCAGGCTATCGTAATGGTACAGGACGCACCACCCATTCAGCGTTTCATCCACTCATTAAATTGTTATGGTCATACAATATCAAGACGATTGTGTATGCCAACAATACCAAAGAAGAATTGTTAGAGTTATACGGTAATCATCCGCTGTTTTCATTGACCGACGATGCCTATGCGCCGCTTACGCAAGTGCAAGCGTTGTTTATTGTCAATTGGTCGCTACCAATCAAGCCGGATATCAATCGTTTAAATAACATTGCATTACCCATTTTTGATGCAAAAAATACGTTAACCGAACCACAAATTCAGCAGCTCGTTGGTTTTTATACGGGTATAGGCTGTAAAAAATAGGCAAAACAATGACCAATCAAAGCAAAAAAATCTTAGTGACTGGCGGCGCAGGCTATATTGGCTCACATACGTTAATTGAGCTAATTGCTGCAGGATTCACCCCTGTGGTGTATGATAATTTATCCAATAGTAGTCCCATATCGCTGGCGCGCGTTCAGCAAATTGTAGGGCAGTCCATTGAGTTTATCGAAGGCGATATTTTGGACACACAGCTGCTTGCCAAAACCTTTGCCGCGCATGACTTCACTGCGGTGATTCATTTTGCAGGACTAAAGGCGGTCGGTGAGTCGGTTGCCAAGCCACTTTGGTATTATCAAAACAATGTCGCAGGTACGCTCAATCTACTCGATGCGATGACCAACGCCCAAGTAAAAAACTTGATTTTCTCGTCATCAGCAACCGTGTATGGTGACCCAGAAGCCTTGCCAATTGTCGAATCCTCACCGCGCTCTGCGACCAATCCTTATGGGCAAAGCAAGCTAATGATTGAACACATGCTTGAAGACTTGGCAAAATCAGATAACCACTGGCAATTAATTTCACTGCGCTATTTTAATCCCATTGGTGCCCACCATACCGGAACCATAGGTGAAAATCCCAATGGCATTCCAAACAATTTGATGCCGTATGTCAGCCAAGTGGCAGTGGGTAAGCTGCCGCAATTAAGTGTGTTTGGCAATGATTATGATACTGTGGATGGGACAGGCGTGCGAGATTACATCCATGTGGTTGATTTGGCAAAAGGGCATGTCGCCGCTTTACAGTATTTGGAACAGCAAACCCAGCTCGGATTTGAGCCGATTAACTTGGGTACAGGTAAAGGGACATCTGTATTAGAATTGGTGAATGCCTTTATCAAAACCACGGGTCAACCCGTGCCTTATAGTATAGCACCAAGACGACCTGGCGACATTGCCAGTTGTTATGCCAGTAGTGATAAAGCCAAGCATCTGTTGGGCTGGCAAGCTGAGTTTGATATCGAGCGTATGTGTACCGACACCTGGCGTTGGCAAAGCCAAAACCCCAAAGGTTATGACGATTAAGCACCGCTTTAATATTGGCGAGTATTAACGAATAATAACGACGGTTTTATGACCGTCTTTTTTATGGCTAGGTTTTATCAAAGATGAGCATTTTTATCATAAAAACCTAGTCAAGGTTATGATTTTACTTGACCCTAGGCTCGCTTCAGCGATAATAGGGGGTTAGATAAATTATGATTTTTAGTTGTTTTCACCCTAGCGATTGTTTAGCGAATTTCTTTTTTCTTATTGTCCCATTGAGCCTGTTATGACTGTTAGCGCACCTGAATTTATCCATGAAACCGTTTTATTAAAGGAAACGGTGGCAAGTGTGCTCAATGTAACTGTAGCGGCGCTAGAAACAGGAATCATCAAAAAAACGGGCACCTTTGTCGATGCGACATTTGGGCGGGGTGGGCACAGCCGATTGCTGTTAACTTATTTGGATAAAGACAGTCGACTGCTCGTATTTGATAAAGACCCCCAAGCCATACAAACGGCGCAAGCATTGGCAGCCAGTGATGCGCGCGTGATAGTGATTCATGATAGTTTTGCCAAACTGCAAGAAAATCTGCAGCGATTAGGGATTGAACAGGTCGATGGGATTATGGCAGATTTGGGCGTGTCCTCGCCGCAGCTGGATGACGGTAGCCGCGGCTTTAGCTTTATGCGCGATGGCGCGGTGGATATGCGCATGGATACCACCCGTGGCGAATCGGTCGCCCAATGGTTAAAACGCGTCGATGAAACCGTGCTTGCCGATGTGCTGTATAACTATGGCGAAGAACGACACAGCCGCCGTATTGCAAGGGCAATCAAACAAATGGACCACTACGATTCTACCCTAGCGCTGGCAGAAGCCATCAAACAGGCGCATCCCAACTGGCAAAAAGGCAAGCACCCTGCCACCCAAAGTTTTCAAGCCATGCGTATTTTTATCAATAATGAACTCGG
This sequence comes from Faucicola osloensis, assembly GCA_019353055.1. Taxonomy (GTDB): domain Bacteria; phylum Pseudomonadota; class Gammaproteobacteria; order Pseudomonadales; family Moraxellaceae; genus Faucicola; species Faucicola osloensis_C. The sequence continues at coordinate 36,323 of JABAHL010000003.1, read as the reverse complement.
TGATATCGACAGCTTCTTGGATCAATCGCTCATGGCGCTTAAGGTAGGGGGACGCTTGGCGGTGATTAGTTTTCATTCGCTAGAAGACCGCATCGTCAAGCAGTTTTTGCAAAAACACAGTAAAGGTCAATACCCTGAAGATGCCAATTTGCCGATGCCACCCAAACGCCCCAAGCTCCTATCTAAACCTGAGCGTGTCGCCCCGTTGGATACGGAAATAAAAACCAACCCGCGCGCCAGAAGTGCTTGGCTTCGTTCCGCCACCCGACTGTAAAAGTCGCCGTTTTTGTAACATGATATTTATAACAAACAATAAAAAACGATTGCATTAACCAAACTTAGATGGGTTGCGTTATAATGACTTGTTTTATCTTGATACCCTGCTATTTGATATAAAAAGCTCTTTGATATAAAAATGCCAAAATCTCAGCCCCTGCCTCCCATGACGAGTGACCCCATGTCAAATGGCCGCGATAACCAAAATTCGCCCAAAAAAACGCGTCTTTTCTCCGCCAAAAATAAAGAAGCTACGGTAAAAAATAATACGACGATGAAAAGGAATAGTGAAGGCTTGGGTACCAGTATTAGCGAGATGCTCGATACTGAGTATCGCGGCGTTAGTCTATATGCGGTTGCGATGATGCTATTAGTGATTGCGATTTTGTGGACAGGGGTGAGCGTCGTCGAGCAAATCCAAAGTTATCACCAACAATATGGCGAGCTGCAAAAACTCAAAAAACAATTTCGCCAGCTGCAAATGGAACACCAACGTATGCTGATTGAGCAGCAAACTTTTAGCGCCACCCCGCAAGTGACCAACCGCGCGGTGACCGAGCTCAATATGTTTTACCCTAACTTGTCCGATCGTATGATTATTCACGACAACAAAGTCACGATGTTTACTAGTGACGCCAGCAGCAACGATTCAAACACTCCAGCTATCAATCCAGAAACGCAGCATTGATGAGGCAACCGCGTGAATACTCGCAAGAAAAAATCGATAACCACCAAAGTTGCCAATGCCATGTCAGGGCGACCCACCAAAGTGCCTGTGCTCAAAGTCACTGCCCCTAAAATCAATGCGTCAAAGCGTCGTAGTGGTGCCTCACGCCAAGGCAGTATTGAAGAAGATGCCATTCGCTTTAAGGCCATTTGGATAGCGATGGGGCTGGTGTTTGTGGCGATTTTTGGACGATTGGCATACATCCAAGTCATTAATAAATCCTACTATCAAGATAAAGGTAATTCGCTCATTACCACCGTAAAAAAAGAGCCGTCTTACCGAGGTATGATCACCGACCGCAATAACATGCCGCTTGCGATTTCAGCCCCGTTAACCTCAGTGTACTTTAGTCCACATGATTATGCGGTGGAATACTATGAGCTCAAAGCGCGCCAGCAAGAATTGCAAAAGTCTAAACCGAGTAAATCGGTCAATCGTGAGCTTGAGCGCGTTGCAAAACGCTTGCAAAACATGGATTTAGCCAAACTTTCGGCATTGACAGGCATTAGCGTCGGCGAATTTAAAAATGCGGTACGTATCAATGACAATATCAACTTGGCCGATAAAGAGGCAGTCAAAGCCGTATTGCCCACGGGCGCAGGGTCGCATTATTTTCCATTGATGAAAAATGTGCAACCTGAAGCGGCACAGCCGCTCATCGATGCCGATTTTGCTGGGGTCAGTACCGAGACGTTTTATCAGCGCTACTATCCACAGCCACAGCCCAATGCCCAATTATTAGGCTTTATGGCGCGTACCAACATGACAGATGGCACGCATTACCAAGGGCAAGCTGGGGTAGAGCGCGTATTTAATGACATGCTATCGGGCAAAGATGGCGAAGTCATGGTCATGCGTGATGCCAAAAACAACAGCATTAAAGAAATCGAACAAGTCAAACCTGAAGTCGCTGGCAAGGATTTACAATTAACCGTTGATTCACGGCTACAATATATCCTGTACCAAGAGCTTGAAAAAGTCGGGCGCGTACAGCAGGCGCGCTGGGCAGCGGGTATGATTGTCGATGTTAACTCGGGTGAAGTGATGGCAATGTCCAACTGGCCGTCGTTTAACGCCAATGACTTAAATAGCTTATCCAATGAAAACCAGCGTAACCATGCCTTGATGGATGTATTTGAACCCGGTTCGGTGATGAAACCCATCACCGTTGCAACGGGCTTAAAGTCAGGACAATACAATGCCAACTCACTGGTTAATACCAGTCCAGGTAGCATGGTGGTGCAAGGGCATACTATTCGTGACCATGGCAATTTAGGTACCATTAGTCTGCGTACCCTACTGCAAAAATCGAGTAATATCGGCTCAGTAAAAATAGCCCTTTCTTTGCCAGCGAGTGCGATGAGTGATATGCAAAAAGCCTTTGGGTTTGGCGCAAAAACCAACCTAAAATTACCCGGTGAATCTGCAGGTCTAGTGCCAACGCCTGAGCAAAATGAAATCGCACGCCGCGCAACTGTGTCGTACGGTTACGGTCTACAAGTCACGTTAGCGCAGCTTGCGCAAGCTTACAGTGTGTTAGGTGCAGGGGGCGTGATGCATCCGTTGACACTCCTTAAAAGTACCCGTGATAACGCCCTCAATAGCAGTAGTACCAATAATGTCTCCGTTCCTTTTGCCAAACCTGCCGCCACGCAAGTCATCAAAGCCAGCGATGCCCTTACCATTGTCGATATGATGACGTCAGTCACTGAGCCGGGTGGTACGGCAACTTTAGCCGCCATCGATGGCTATCGGGTGGCGGGTAAAAGCGGTACGGCAAGACGCACTAATCCTAAAGGCGGCTACTATGATGACCAATATCGCACCGCGTTTGTCGGTATTGCCCCTGCTTCCAACCCACGTTTTGTAGTGGCTATCATGGTTGAAGACCCGCGTGTTGACAAATCTGGTGGTTTAGTTGCAGCACCCGTGTTCCGCAGTGTGATGAAAGAAGTCTTGCGTTTGTACAATGTGCCGTTTGACAAGCCGCTATCAGGTAAAGAAACCACTGCCGCCAGCATCGAAAGTGTCAATGACTTATAACAACCCTATGGAAAAAGCTATGATTACGTTGCAAGCGATGATGTCTGCGCTATCGCTACCCGACAGCGTGCGACAACTGTTAAACCCTGTCATGAATCAACCATTTGGGCAGTTTGTGGTCGATAGCCGTCAAGTGGGTCAGGGCGATGTATTTGTATTGCTAAAAAGTCAAAACGCGACTGACAGCCTCGATTTAGAAAAAGTTGCAGGTTATCTTGCCCAAGTCGCAGACAAAGCGGCGTTTGTGTTGTCAGAAATTGATGTATCCGCGATCCAGTCGCAGTTTACGTTACCGATTATTTATTTGCCCACCATTCGTGATTTTTTAGGTTCTCTGATTCAAACCAGTTTGCAACAGCAACATGCCACCAAGTTGCCTGCGGTCATCGCGGTGACAGGCACCAATGGCAAGACCACAGTAAGCCAACTGGTCGCCCAACTCATCAGTCAATCGGGCATCAAAACTGCGGTGATGGGCACGGCAGGTAATGGCGTGCTTGGTGAAAAAGGGGCGCCCAATCTTACCCCAAGTACCCACACGACGCTTGAAGTGTTTAATCTACATCATGCGATTGATGCTTTTGCCAAGCAAGGCGTACAAGCGTTAGCCATTGAAGCCAGCTCGCACGGGTTACACCAGCAGCGCTTGCAAGGCGTCCCTGTCAATGTGGCGATATTTACCAATTTAAGTCGCGATCACCTCGACTATCACACTGACATGGACGATTATGCGCAGGCGAAAGCGCGACTGTTTGATAAAGCGCATTTTCCCACCCTCACTCACGCAATTATTAATTTAGATGATGAATTTAGTGAATTGATGATTGAGGCAGCCAACGCATCCCATTTAACCGTGTGGACGTATAGTTTGACCAATGACCAAGCCGATTTTTTTGCCAAAACCATCCTGCCTAGCTTGCAAGGGGGTGATTTGACCATTGCGCTTTCAAAAGCTGTCACGCCACAAGGTCAATTAAGGGTGAGCAGTCCATTGTTAGGGCGATTTAATGTGGCCAATTTGCTGGCGAGTATCGCAGGCGCCTTAGCGTTATCACAAAGTGCCGCGATGGGATTAAGTGTGGCGCAAATCCAAGCGGCAGTGCCAACGCTTCGCGGCGCCACAGGTCGTATGGATCGGGTGCCATCGACCAGTAGCTGTTTTATCGTGGATTATGCGCATACGCCAGATGCGTTAGAGCAGGTGTTGACCAGTTTAAAATCGCACTGTACAGGTGAGCTGTGGGCGGTATTTGGCTGTGGTGGCGACCGTGATAAGGGTAAACGTCCACTGATGGCGCAAGCAGGACTTCGCCTAGCTGACAAAGTGATTTTGACTGCCGATAACCCACGCAGTGAAGACCCCAACGCGATTTTGAACGATATGCAAGCGGGCATGACTTGTGAGCAGCACTATCAAGCCATTATCGAGCCAGACCGTCAAAAGGCGATTGAATATGCGGTGCAACATGCCAAGCCTAGCGATATCGTGGTGATTGCAGGCAAAGGGCATGAAACCTATCAAGAAATCAAAGGGGTACGCCACGACTTTGATGATAAAGTGGTGGTAAAAAATGCCATTGACAAATTTGGCAAATAACCTAGCCTAGCATTATGAAAAAAATCTACCTAATCCGTCATGCCCAAAGCGAGTCCAATGCAGGGCAAGCAGTGCGCCCCAATCATGCCATCAATCTTACTGATGTTGGCAAGACGCAAGCGCAATGATGGGCAAGATGACAAGATTCGCTAGTAATAAACTATAAAGAGACCCCAATAAAGAGACCCCAATGACTGCATATATTTGGCAATCTGCCAACCTAACCGAAGCGGTAAAAGACCTAAACCCAACCTTTCACAGTGATTTTACCCAGACATCGACAAGAATTATCACCGACACCCGCAAAATCGAACAAGGCGATATTTTTTTAGCCATTAAAGGTGACAACTTTGACGGCCATGATTATGTACAAACTGCCAAAGATAAAGGCGCGGTCTTAGCGATTGTCAGCCGTGCAGTCGAAAGTGACTTACCGCAACTTATCGTGACTGACACCAAACTGGCACTCGGCAAATTAGGTGCTTATCGCCGTGACCAACATCCCAATCTAAAAGTCGTCGCGATTACAGGCTCGAGCGGTAAAACCACCGCCAAAGAAATGCTCGGCAGTATTTTAAACCGTATTGCGCCGACACTTATCACCCGCGGCAATCTCAACAATGATTTGGGCGTGCCGATGATGCTGCTAGAGCTGACCGATGACCATCGCTATGCCGTGATGGAGCTTGGCGCCAACCATGTCGGAGAGATTGCTTATACCACCCAGCTTGTCAAGCCCGATGTCGCTTGTGTGCTCAATATCGGCACGGCACATTTGGGGGAGTTTGGCGGGCGTGATAATATCGCCAAGACCAAATCCGAGATTTTTCAAGGATTAAGTGACACAGGTACAGCAATTGTGCCATTTGGTGATGATTATTTTGATACGCTACTCAATAATGCCCAACAATTTACCCAAAATATTCTCACCTTTGGCGAGCGTGACGTGTCCTTGGCGGATGCTGGCGTGGATATGCAACAAGCCAAAGAAATTGGCTTAACAGATGAAGATACGGTGCTACTGATGGGCGATGTGTTTGCCGATGATGTGGAAGTCGGTAATACCAGTACCTTTAGCCTAAATTTCAATTTTGAAATTGATGAAATCGAGAGTCAAAACGTCAGCTTAAACTTTGCAGGTGAACACAATATTAGCAATGCCTTAGCCGCCGCGGCCTGTGCGCAAGCCTTGGGGCTGTCGATTGATGATATCGCCAAAGGACTCGATGCCGCCAAACCTGCCAAAGGTCGACTCAATTTTATTGAGTTTGGTAAACATACGTTAATTGATGACACTTATAATGCCAATCCCAGTGCCGTAGTGGCTGCCACACAAGTATTGGTGAGTCAAGGTGCGCCAACCATGTTGGTGTTGGGCGATATTGGTGAGTTGGGTGATGCCGCGCAAGAGGAGCATCGCAAGCTCGGTGAGACTATCGCCGCCTCTGGCGTGACGGTGCTGTATACGGTGGGGGAGTTGACGCCTGTTACCGTCGCGCAAGCGCAAGCATCCGGCATGCAAGCACAGGCATACCCAGATAAACCCACCCTACTTGCAGCGATCAAAGATAAGTTAGCGAGTAGTGATGACGCTTGGCATATCTTGTTTAAAGGCTCGCGCTATATGATGATGGAGCAAGTAATGGATGCGTTAATTCGTCAGCCGTCCTAGCTAAAAACAGAACTTTCATCAGCCATTTGATAAAAATTGGCTGATTTTTTGTGAATTTTTACTTAAAATAGTCAACTTTTTATGATGGGTTTTTGCTGATGAGTCAACGTGAGACGGTTTTTATAGACGGTTTTCATTTATTTCATCATGATAATGACAGGGAGCTTAAGCCCCTATTTTTACCCGACATTCCCTAAGGAGTCCACTCGTGCTATTGTGGTTATTTGAATGGCTAAGCCAATTTTATTCCCCATTTTCGGCTGTGTCATCGCTGACCTTACGTGTTTTATTAGCGGTGCTGACTGCGCTGGGTATCAGTATGGTGTTTGGTGGCCGCGTCATTGAAAGGCTGCGTGCGCTCAAATATGGACAAGCCATTCGTAACGATGGTCCACAGAGTCACCTTGCCAAAACAGGCACACCCACCATGGGCGGGATTTTAATTTTAGGCAGTATTTTGGTGACCACGCTACTGTGGGCGAATTTAACCAACCCCTACGTATGGATTTTGATGGTGGTTTTGGTGATTTTTGGCGCGGTGGGCTGGGCAGATGACTGGCTAAAAATCAAATATAAAGACCCAAAAGGCTTGATTGCACGCAAAAAATATTTTTGGTTGTCGGTTGGCGCTTTATTTGTTGGTGTTTCCTTATACTGGATTGCCAGTCAGCAGCCGCATGTGGCGACAGCTCACGCCATGCAAGATTTACTGATTCCGCTGTTTAAAAACGTGTCAATTCCTTTCTCCGCTGTACCATTGGGTTTGGCGTTTATTATCTTTACCTATTTTGTGATTAATGGCACCTCAAATGCGGTCAACTTAACCGATGGTTTGGATGGTCTCGCCATCTTTCCTGTGGTGTTGGTGGCCGCAGGTTTAGGGGTGTTTGCTTATGTGTCAGGGGATTTTCGCTTTGCTGAATATCTCCACGTGCCCTATATTGCTTATAATAGCGATGTGACAGTCGTATGTGGTGCCATGGTTGGCGCAGGATTGGGGTTTTTATGGTTTAATGCGCATCCCGCCCAAGTGTTTATGGGTGATGTTGGTGCATTAGCCTTAGGCGCGATGCTTGGCACGATTGCTGTGATGACGCGTCAAGAGATTGTGCTGTTTATCATGGGTGGTTTATTTGTGGCAGAAGCGGTATCGGTCATGCTACAAGTAGGCTCTTACAAACTGCGTAAAAAACGCATCTTTCGCATGGCGCCGCTACATCACCATTTTGAAGAAGGCGGCTGGAAAGAAACCCAAGTGGTTACCCGTTTTTGGATTATTACTATTGTCTTGGTTATATTAGGACTGATGACGTTGAAACTTCGCTAACTTTGCTACGTTCGCTAACGGCGCTTTGCATCAAATGGCATCTTTGGATGTCATTTTTTTTGTCTGTATTTATTTGCGCATGTGCAAAAAATTAAATATGCTATAATTTTTCTATGGTGATGACTAAATTATATGCAGGAATTTTGATGACAAGCCACTCGTTTAGCGAGCACTATCACAACAAGGAGGTGTGTGTTGAAAGTAACTATCAATGAAATCCCTGTTACACTAGCTTGTAGTGAGGCAGGCAAACAAGCGCTTAACACTGCTGAAATGACGCTTAGACAACGCCAGTTTATCTTATTGATTAAGGAAAATAATAGCTTGGGCGAGCAAGCGGTGAGCAATTTATTGTCTAAGTTAGATTTACAACAACTGATTGAAAAAGGCTGGATTAGCTGCGATGTTCCGCTAGGGCAAATTTTCAAACAACCTAGCACCCCTGTTGCAGCGTTGGCAAGCGCTATTGCCACTACAGACGCACCATCCGCTGAAACTGAAACTGTATTAAGCAAAAAATACTGTGATAAAAAGACGGGCGCGAAAAATTTACAGTCATTCCTAAATACTTATACCAATGCTAAGCTAGCGGCTCCTACTATCCCTGATGTGTCAAACATTGAATTGCCATCGCTGCGAGCAGCGGACACATCACAGCAGCATCCGATGGCAGATTCAGCACTGGCATTAAAAATACCTGAGGCACTGCAACCAAAAATGGCTCAAGTGCATGAAGATATTATGATTTTGCAAAGTCTGATAGACGACTGATTTTGTGCAGTTATAGCAGGTTACACGCTTTGGGTTTTTAATAGTTTTTTTTGAGATATTTTTATGGTGGCATTTCCTTCGACATTTTCTGCAAATTTTCGCTGCCCGATTTGCCAAAGTCCGCTAAAGGTGGGTGAAAAAGTTTGGCAATGCACCGGTGAAAATCCGCAGCAGCGGCAACATGGCTTTGATGTCGCCAAACAAGGGTATGTGAATCTACTACCGGTGCAAAATAAGCATAGCAAAAACCCTGGCGATAGTGATGAGTCGATTATGGCGCGTCGTCGTTTTCTACAAGCGGGGTTTTATCAGTCGCTGCAACATGGGCTGTATGATTTTTGCAAAGGGCTATTATCCTCCCAACCATCGGTAAATTGGCTGGACATTGGTTGTGGCGAAGGGTATTACACTGAGCGATTTTTACAGCTTAACCCAAGCAAGTTAGTCGCGCTTGATATCAGCAAACCTGCCGTACTTGCTACGGCCAAACGACTTAAACCAATTAGCACGGCCACGCAAAAATATTGCTTAGTGGCATCTGCTTCGCAAGTACCATTGGCCAGTCAGGCGGTGAGTATATTAACCAGTATTTTTAGCCCGATTTTGGCGGATGAATTTCATCGATTGGTCAGCGATCAGGGCTTTGTAGTGATTGCCAAGCCCGCAGTCAATCACTTGATTGAGATGCGTGACGGGCTATTTGAACAAATCGTGGCGCACGACTCAGACAAATTTATCGATGAATTAGCACCGTATTTTGAGTTGGTTAAGCAAACGCGGGTGGAGACCACGATTTCGCTTACCGCTACGCAGTTACAAGATTTATTGACGATGACGCCCTATGCGTTTCGGGCGCAGCCAGCCAGACGTCAGGCATTAATCGACCGCTGCCAGCAAGCAGGGTCAATGCGTTTTACGACCGATTTTATAATTTATGGGTTTCAAAAAATTTGTTTATAAAAAAAGCGCCCGTCAGTGGGCTATTTTTTTACCTTACAACCAAGCTTAAGCGCGCGGATGATGCTGCTGATGTAGCTGTTGCAGTCTTGCCGTAGCCACATGGGTATAGATTTGGGTGGTTGATAAATCACTGTGACCCAATAACATCTGTACACTGCGCAAGTCAGCGCCGTGATTGAGCAAATGGGTGGCAAAGGCATGACGTAAGGTATGCGGAGAAATTTCACTGTCGATGCCGGCTTGCTTGGCGTAGCGTTTAATGACATACCAAAAGTTTTGTCGGGTCATGTAGCCGCCTTGTTGGGTCAAAAATACCGCTTGGCAGCGACTTTCTCGCCCATTTTTCATGATACATAATTGCGGCCGCGCCAGGGTCAAATAATCAGTCAATACATCAATCGCCACTTCGCCAAGGGGTACCAGCCGAGTCTTATCACCTTTGCCAGTAACCTGTAACCAGCCAGCATTGAGATTGACTTCACTTAACGATAAATGAATAAGCTCAGAGACACGTAGCCCGCAGGCATACAGCACTTCAAACATGGCTTGGTCACGCATGCCCAATGGGGTCGATGTATCTGGGCTAGCGAGTAGGGCGTCGACATCACTTTCTGATAAATCTTTGGGCAGCGCGCGCCCAAGTTTTGGGGTCTTGATATGCTCACACGGGTTGTCATCACGCTGATTGGCGTTGATTTGCCATAAGAAAAACTGTTTGAGCGATGATAAGGCACGCGCTTGGCTGCGCGCTGTTTTGCCTTGCTTATAGAGCGCCGCTAGGCAAGCCAACACGTCACTGGCATCCCAACGGGTGATGGCTTTGCTACAGGTGGTTTCGCACAGCATCAAGTCACGAATATAAGCATTGCGCGTATTAGTGGCAAGTCCTCGGGTTAGCAACTCTTGGCGAAACTGCTGAATATAACTGGGCTCATCATGAAGGTGTAAGGCTTTGACTTGGCGGGGTTGGCGCGCGGCGACTTGGGACATAAATGACTTGAAATCTCGGGATAAGGGGGCGTTTTTTTAACCAGCTTTTTTCTTAATCCAGTAATGATACACATTGGCATACGGATCAGGATTTTGGTGTTGTTGCGGGTTGATGATGTCTTGCTGCTCGATAAGTTCATGCCCCAGATGACGACAAAAATTGGGGATATCGCGCGTGGTCGCAGGGTCAGTGGCGATGACATGAATCACTTCCCCTGACTGCGCTTTACGAACAGTTTTATGCAGCAGCATAATCGGCTCTGGGCAAATCAGCCCTTGGGTATCGAGTTGGTAATTGGCATCAGGCATGTTGATTCTCTGTTTGTCGACTTTCTTGGATAAAATTAAAAAAACGGGTTAAATTGGCTTTAAACATAAACGCCACCCCAATCCAAGCGGCTAGGGCGACATAGCTACTGATAACAAACAAGCCAAATCCCATACCGATACACAGCGCAAGCATGCTCGGCTGGCTTAAACGGTAACGGTATAAAATAAACGCCACATAGCAGGATAGCGGTATGGTCAGTCCAACGAGTCCGTAAGGCACCCAATGAAACAAAGTATAAATCGTTTGACTGTCCTTAAACTTTGACAAACTCTTTAGGGTACCAAATAATAAAAATAGCGCAATTGCCAAATAAAGCAGATAAATTGACCATTTGTTGAGTCGCTGTGCGTGCTCAATCAAACCAATAACAGGGGTAGAAAAGCCTTTGGTCGTTGGCGTAGCAGGTGCATTCAATTGAGTCATGATAACAGCTCCCTTTCGCCACTTCTAAGCCAACTGCCAAGCATAATTGCCGAGGCGATACTATCAATCGGCTCTTTGTCACTTTTGATTAGCCCATATTCCCAAGCCAAATTTTTGGCTTCACGGCTAGTTAAGCGCTCATCTGCCAAAATAATCCGGCGTGGTCGATGCGCTTCTTCGAGCTGGTGTTTAAGCCTACGAGCGAATTTTTTGGCACGATTGCCAAGCTCAGATGCAGTGCCATCCATATTCAGCGGCAAACCGATGATGATGCTGCTCACTTGCCATGACTCGATAATTTTTAGCAATTCATCCCAATTGGGTTTGCCATTATCCATTTTAAACTGCATCAATGGGCTTGCGGTTTGGGTTAGAGTATTGCCCAAGGCGATACCCATTTTTGCGATGCCAAAATCAAGCCCCATCACTGTTTCGATAGTGTGGGTGTGATGGGTATCTTGTGCCATAGTCAGGTTAAGCATGCCCGATATCCGTACTCAGTTTGTTAAAATCAACGCCCAACTGCTGAGCGGCGACTTGCCAGCGAGTCTGATGGTCGATATCAAACAATAGCCCCATTGATGCCGGCAAAACAAACCAATCGCCTTGGTTGATTTCTTCTTCTAGCTGCCCTTTTCCCCAGCTGGCATGACCCAGACAAAGCTCAAAATGCTCAACGCCTTGACCATTGGCGATACTTTGTAAAATATCCTTGCTAGTGGTGATACAGACGTTTTCGGTGATGGCAAACGAAGATACCCAATCAGGCTGTCCCGTATGCAGCACAAACCCAACTTCCGGGTTCATGGGACCCCCATCTAAAGGTGATTTTCGGTGCAAGTCGGTGATTGTCACATCAATATTTAATTCTTCAAACAATTTGGCGACGTTGCTGGTTTCGATGGGTTTGTTAACTACCAGTCCTAACGTGCCTTGTTGGTCTTGACGGCAAATATAGACCAAAGATTGATAGAAAATCCCGCCGTCAATATTGGGCGAGGCTATCAAAAAATGGTTGGTAAGATTTTGGTTTTTTGACATTCAGTGGCATACCTAATTAAAAGCGGCAAACATTAAAAACAATAAGCATTAAAAATGATAAACATAAAAAGCGACAAGCAAGGTTAAATTAACTGACACGGCGACTTGCTAGCAAGCTACGCGCGTGTTTGAGCGTGTCTTCGGTGATATTGACCCCGCCCGACATGCGCGCTAATTCCTGCACTTGGTCATCGCCCGACAGGATTTTTAAGTGAGACTGGGCTTTCTCTTGCTGGGTTTTGTACACCAAAATATGCTGATGGGCTTGTGCCGCGACTTGCGATTGGTGAGTGATAGCAATGATTTGCTGTTCTTCACCCAGCTCACGTAGTAACTCGCCCACCACTTGCGCCGTGCCACCACTGATACCCACATCCACTTCATCAAATACCAATAACTGACGGGTGGTGGTTGCCATATCGGTGGTCGTATTACGGCAAACCCCTTGTGCATCAATGACTTGCATGATAAGGGCTAACCGTGATAATTCACCGCCTGAGGCGATTTTGTGAATCGGTTGCATCGGCATACCGACATTGGCACTAAATAGTAGTTCAATTTGCGATAACCCGATACTTTGCGGTTTATCAAGTGGGGTAAATTCAAATGCTGCTTGCACATTGGGCAGTGCCAATGCTTTTAACCGTGCGACTAGGGCTTCAGCTAACGTCGTGGCATTGGCTTGGCGACTGTCATCCAACGCTTGGGCTTTTTGCAAGTAGGCTTGATAAGCTTGTTCAATTTGCTCTGCCATCGCTTCAGGCGACATCACCGATTGCAAATCATCTAATTGCTGTTGCCAGGCTTGGCTGTCTGCAACAAGGCTTTCGGGGGTGGTGTGATATTTACGCGCCAGTCGGTGGAACGTCGATAACTGCTCATCAAGTAGTGCTAACCGCTTGGGGTCAAGGCTTTGCCCTTCGGCATAATTGCTCAGGGTACTAGCGACTTCAGCGATTTGGGTATGTGCTGAGTACAACTGTTCAACACAATCAGCATAGGTTTGGCTAAGCTCGGTCTGCGCTTCACACAGTTTAATCGCCCGATTAAGCAGGCTTACCACATCGGGCTCATCACTGTCATTATCCAGTAGTTGCACCGACAAGGCGGCTTGCTGCATGAGGTTTTCAAGGTTAGATAATTCATCGTATTCAGCTTCAAGTTCACTGTATAAGACAGTGGCAATTGGCTCAATATCGGCTAATTGATTACTCAGTAGCTGAATTTGCTGTTGGCGCAATTGCTCGTCTTTGGCGTGCTGCGCGGCTTGTGACTTAAGACGTTCATACTGCAAAAAAGCTTGTTTAACATCACTTGCTTGGCTATTTAAGCCCGTGGCACTATCCAGCCATTCCATCACAAACTGCGGACGCAGCAAACTTTGCTGGGCATGTTGGCTGTGAATATTGACCAGTAACCCACCCAAAGTTCTAAGCTCATTCATACTAATGGGCATGCCATTGAGCCAAGCTTTACTACGAAGCGTACCGTTTTGATTGGCAAGTTGCCGGCGAATCAGCAGCGTATCGTCTTCAAATGGGTAATTTTGCTCGCTCAGCCATGCCATGACTTCGGGTAATTGACGGATATTAAATTCTGCAAAAGCGTCTGCCGTGGTCTGTCCATGCCGAATCAAACCTGCATCACTACGACCACCCACGCACAAGGTCAAGGCGTCAAGCAATAGTGATTTACCAGCACCTGTCTCGCCAGTAATAATGTTAAATCCAGCATTCATCTCAATCTCAGCATTGGTGACGAGTGCTAAATTTTGTAAGGTTAACTGTGTCAGCATATCAATCCTATCATTGATGTTAAGAGTGGCACATTGGCGGTCAAATTTGCAAAAACTTTATTGTAACCTTGTCATGAAAAGCTCACAATAATCCTAGACAAGTCTTCAAAAATCAGTAAAAATTCCATCTAGCTGTTTCACACTAAACAATAGCATAATTGGGACAATTACAAAATAAGCAACGCAAAAATCCAAATTTCCGTCAGCTGGCTATCTTTGATGGGTATCTGTGTCTAGCAATCTTCGCCTAGTTAAGTTAAGGGCGGTTTCATCGATTGTCATAAAACATAGATTGTTATAATAGATTGTCATAAAAGTTGACTAAATTTGATGATATCCTATTGGTCTAAACAACGTCTGCATAAGGATAACGGAACATAATTTTTTATCAACCGTTAACAATCTATCGGCAATATCATTGGCTGATTGCGACAAGTCACGGACTGCGTTTGATTATAAAACCCATTTGTCGACTAAAAAAAGCGGGTTGCCGCAAAACGACCTGCCATTCTTTATAATTTTTTATAATAAGGCAGCGTTATCAAGTCAACTGACTGTGTATTTTAAGGAGAATCTCATGACGTCACCTAATCGTTTCGACCATGTATCGGTAGAAAAAATAGCGAATGTTTACTATGAAGGTCGTACTTTTAGTCGAACCGTTTGGTTTGAAGATGGACGCAAAAAAATGCTAGGAATCGTGCTGCCTTGTGATGCCGATGTGCCAGTCTATGAATTTAAAACCGACTCATCTGAACGTATCGAAATTTTGGCAGGCGAGTGTGAAGTCAAACTGGCAGGCGAGGAAGAATTTACTTATTACCGTGCCGGTCAAGCGTTCTTGGTCGAAGGGCATAGCAGTTATGAGCTACGTAATGAAGCAGTCGTGCAGTACATTTGCCACCTAGAAGGCTAGCGAATAATATACAAGGCTAGGGGCAAGGCAAATATAAAATCGAAAAAAGGGTCATCAATCATGGCAAAACCGAGTTATTTTTATGGCATTCATGCCGTGCAATCCATCTTGCAACACCGCGGTATCGATGGGTTGACACTCTTTATTCAAGACGGTAAAAAACAAGATGATGCCACGGTAGCCAACATCACCGAGCTTGCCCAAACCTACGGGATTGCGATACAAATCAGCGCCAAAGACAAACTCACCAAACTTGCAGAAAGTCCGCAGCATCAAGGCGTAGTATTGCAAGCCCGCCCTGCTGAACTCCAAGATGAGGCAGATCTCAAATACTTAGTTGACAAACACCAAGCCGAGCGAAAACCGCTATTACTACTGGTGCTTGATCAAATCACCGACCCGAACAACCTTGGCGCGTGTTTGCGTACCGCCGTAGCAATGGGCGTCTCAGCCGTCATTATTCCCAAAAATCATAGCTCAAGCATCACCCCAGCTGTGGCAAAAGTCGCCGTCGGTGCGGTGGAGTTAATTCCTTTTATCCAAGTCACTAATCTTGCGCGTACGCTCACTGACATCAAAAAACAAGGGGTGTTTGTGTTTGGTACGGCACTCGATGACACGGCAAAGCCCGTGCAAGACTGTGATTTGACAGGTGATGTGGCGATTGTGATGGGCTCAGAAGGTGATGGTATTCGCCGTTTGACCGCAGATACCTGCGATCAGCTCGTTTATATCCCGATGCCTGGCAATGAACATGGGCAAATCCAAAGCTTAAATGTTAGTGTTGCCACTGGCATGGTACTGTATGAAGCCAGTCGTCAGCGCGCTAAAAAATAATGAGAAAATATGTTATCTGTATTAATGATTTAAAAAAATTTGCTCAAGAAATGGGCTAAGAAAGGAAAAATCAAAATGCAATTTGCCATTGTTGGACTGGGTGTTTTTGGTATTACCTGCGCTAAAGAGCTTGAAAAATTAGGCAACCAAGTCCTAGCGATTGATATTGATGAAAAACTGGTCGATGACATCAGTGAACATGTCACCCGTGCCGTGATTGCTGACGCCACCGACAAAGACACCATAGAAGAGCTTGACCTTGCAAGTTTTGACGGCGTGCTCGTCAGCATTGGTGATAACCTTGAAGCCAGCTTGCTATGTACACTCAACCTACTAAGCCTGAACGTACAAAACCTATGGGTGAAAGCCAAAACCGACTCCCATCACCAAATCCTAAAAAGCTTAGGCGTGAATAATATTATTCACCCCGAACAAGACATGGGGATTCGTATTGCCCAAAAGATGAACTATCCGATGGTCAAACAATACATGGCATTGGGCGACGAGCAGTTTTTGGTTCGTTTAGACCCACCTGAGCAGTGGCGAGGGCACCCGTGGTCGGATGTACAACACAGCCATCCCGATATTACCTTTATCATGCTAAAACGCAACCAGCAAATCTTTAACCAATTACCCGATGGCTTTTTCTTTCAAGGTGGGGATAAATTGGTAGTAGGTGGTGATACCCAAGCGCTGCGTCGCCTTGCTAAAGTCATTCGCCAAACTGCTATTTAGCCCATCACTCACGCAAAAAAAGTAATTAGGTGTAGATATGCCGTTTCGTGAAGTCAAAAAAGGCGACAAACCAAAAATTGTTGATAAATCAAAATCCAGTACTCATGACCTAGAGCCGCCTACCAAACAGGGACTGCAGTTGTCCTCGCCTGCTATTTTGTCCTTGGGGTTTTTAGCGTTAATCGTGATGGGTACGGTTTTGCTGTCATTGCCAATCGCAACGGTTCAGCCGATTAGTATCCTAGCGGCAGCCTTTACCGCGACCTCTGCGGTTACCGTCACGGGGCTAAATGTCGTAGATACCGCTAACTATACCACGTTTGGACAACTGGTGATTGCAGCGCTGATTCAATTTGGTGGTCTAGGCTTTATGACCTTTGCAATTTTGGTATTGACCAGTTTGCAAGGTAAAATGGGATTATCCGGCTCAATCACGGCGCAAGAAGCGTTGGGTACTCATAGCAACCAAATTGGCAGTACAGCCAAAGCAGTTATCAAAATTGCCTTTATCACCGAGGGCTTGGGTTTTTTAGGGTTAACGCTATTTTTAGCACCGCTAAAAGGGCTAAAAGATGCGATGTATGAAGCGTTTTTTCTGTGTATCTCAGCATTTAACAATGCAGGTTTTGCGCTAAATGGCAACAATATGACTGCCTATGTGCACCAGCCGATGATTAGTTTTATCATAAGTTTGCTGATTATCACAGGCGGTATCGGGTTTTTGGTGATTTTAGATATCATCAAACACAAGCGCTGGCAAAAATTTACCCTGCACACCAAGGTCATGATTTTGGGCACGTTAGCGCTCAATATCATTGGTTGTATGATGTATTGGTTACTTGAGCGTCATAACGCCAAAACCATTGGCGGATTGAGCGAAGCTGGGCAGTGGTTTGCGTCTTGGTTTATGGCGGTGACGTCACGTACCGCAGGTTTTAATAATGTTGATTATAGTCAAGTGACAGATGCCAGTACGTTATTGACCTTTATATTGATGTTTATTGGTGCAGGCTCAATGTCCACAGGTGGCGGTATCAAAATCGGTACCTTTGTGGTTATCCTAGCATCGACTAGGGCATATTTGCGTCAGCACCCGCAAGTGACGATTTTTCATCGTGCTATCTCTGATCACTTGGTAAAAAAATCGTTTGCGGTGATGAGCACCTCGATTTTGATGATTGCTTTAGCGGCGTTTATTTTAACCATATTTGAGCCAGAAGGGCATTTGACTGATATTTTATTTGAAGTGATATCGGCATCGGCAACCGTCGGTTTATCGCGAAATTTCACCCCGACATTGAGTGAGCCTGGGCAATGTGTGATTATGTTTATGATGTATATGGGGCGTCTTGGACCATTAACCTTGGCGTATTTTATCGCCACCCCTAAACCGACCCGTATTCGTTATCCTGAGACCCATACCCTTGTTGGTTAAGTTGGCGCCCTTATTGGCTAAGTTGGCTAATTTAACAGGATTGGCGCAGCAGCAAAGACCAAGCAGAACCTTTAGACAGCTGTTGGTGTACCCAAGATACTGAAAATAAGATACTTAAAACCTAGAATAGCGAGAACTCAAGATACTGAAAACCTAAGGAAGCTATCGCCAAATCGTGTATGATGATTGGCTACAACTGGTGAATTGAGTGATTTAGTAAGTTTTAAGGTTATGAGTAGTTATATTTTAGATACAGAAGCGCATGGATTGGTTGAGCCCCATGCGACCGAAATCGCCTACATTGGCGTGGTGTTTAGTCCAGCAGGCGAGCTGATACTACAGACCCACAACGCCTTTGAGCAGCGCTTTAACCCACACAAAAAAATTACTTTGGGCAGCCAAGCCATCACAGGGATTTTTGACGACGATGTGGCAGACAAGCCGCCGCATACTGATTTTCAGTTACCAGAAGACTGCGAGTATCTCATTGGGCACAATATCGACTTTGATGCTGACGTGCTGACCAATGCCAAATGTGATTTATCAAACATTAAGCGTATTTGCACTTTGGCACTGGCGCGGCATTTTTTCCCGCAGTTAGATAGCCATAGTTTGGGTGCGCTACTGTGTTTTTTTGAGCCGCAGGTTGCCAAGAAAAATATCAAATTCGCGCATGGTGCCAAATACGATATTTGGTTTACCTTTTTGGTATTAAAAGCTATCTGCTCTCAGCATCGCATCACCGATATGGCACAGCTGTATCAAGCCAGTGAACATGCCCGAAAACCCACGGTAATGCGCTTTGGCAAACATAAAGGGGTCGCCATTAAAGACTTGCCGCCTGATTATGTTGATTGGCTGCTAAAACAAGCTGACCTTGACCCGTATTTACACCTTGCGCTCACCGAAAATAGCGCAGGCAATCATGGCAACCTTCTATGATTGAGCCCTTGCGCTATGATTTAACCTATCAAGTGTCAAAATGATTACGCGCCAAATTGCGGTTTAACAATCACCAAAATCACCACGGCGACCAAAATAAACACGGGCACCTCATTAAACCACCGCCAAAAAACATGGGTTTTATAGTTAGGGTTGTCAATGAGTTTTAAGCGAAATCGACCACAAGCTACATGATATACCGTCAACGCAATGACGCAGGCTAGCTTGATATGTAGCCAAACTTGGGTTTTATAACTGTCCCAATTGGGTAGTAGCATGCACAAGCCAAAAATCCAAGTGGCAATCATCGCAGGTGTCATGATGCCGCGATACAGTTTACGCTCCATCAATGCAAATCGCTCTTGACTGATTTTATCGGCACTCATGGCATGATAGACAAACAAGCGTGGTAGATAAAAAATCGCGGCAAACCAACACACCAATGAAATCACATGCCAAGCTTTAAACCATAAAAAATATTCTGTCATTGCTTACCCCGATGATGATGCAACTAAATAAACTTACCCTAAATAAGCTTATTCTAAATCAGCTTACTCTAAATAAACTTGCCCTAAAAAAGTTTGCAAATAGCCGTTATTTTAAAGTTTGCATGACAGCAAGTAAATCCGAGATTTGTTGTTCACTATGACGAGCGCTTACGCAAAATCGTAGCCGTGCTGTGCCTACAGGCACCGTGGGTGGGCGGATTGCCGAGACCCAAAAACCGCGAGATTTTAACGCGTTGGCGAGCTGCAGGGTTCTGTCATTATTGCCAATGACCACAGGAATAATGGCTGTGGTCGGTATTTGATTATCAATACCTACTTGCCAATCTTGCTGCAATAGCCCTTGACTGAGCTGTTTGATATTGGCAAGTAATTGATTGCTGCGCAAAGTATTGATGTGCGACATGGCTATGCTAGTTTTAGTCACGCTGGCAAGCACAGGGGGCATCGCCGTGGTATAAATAAATGAACGGGCAAAATTGGTCACATAGTCAATCAACTCACTCGAACCTGCGACAAATGCGCCATTGGTACCTATCGCTTTACCAAAGGTGCCGATATAGATATCCGCTTGCGGTTGGGCTTTTTTATAAGCCTGATAGGGCAAACCAAAACCGTGGGCATCATCTACCATCAAGGCGCATTCATAGCGAACCGCTAACGTATGCAGCGCAGCCAAATCTGCAATGGTACCATCCATACTAAAAATATGATCCGTTACAATTAGCTTTTGCTTAGCGCTACTTTGTGAAAGCAGCTGCTCTAATTGACTATAGTTGCGATGTCCAAAACGCATGACTTTGGCACGGCTAAGGATTGCCCCATCGACAATGGAGGCATGATTGAGCTTATCACTGAAAATCACACTGTCTTTACCACACAACGCTTGAATCACACCGACATTTGCCATATACCCTGTGCTAAAAGTCAATGCCCGTTCATAGCCTGCCACTTGGGCAAGGGTGGTATCCAACTGTTCATGCCAAAGCGTATGCCCCGTAATCAGGTGCGACGCGCCACTACCGACTTGCTGAATAGTTTTTGCAGCTTGGCTAAACGCTTGTATGAGTTGCGGGTCGGTGGCAAGTCCCAAATAATCGTTGCTGGCAAAGTTGACGTAGGTTTTGCCATCTATGTCAATGGTGGGCGTGACGCCTTGACTAATGGGCGTCAGTTGACGATACAGATCTTTTTGGCGCTGTTCATCAAGCGCTGATTGAAGGGCAAAATTGGCTAACATACTGTTGAACTCTGTTAAAGCATCGTTAAGGCATCTAAGAAAAAACCGCCTCTTCGGCGGTTTCTTGGCATATCAAACGACAGCCAAACTCCCGATGCGACCATTCATCGCATTGGTCACCGGAATTTGTCTAGGCTCGGCTTGTTCAACCGTCAACCCTAAATCGGCAATCAACTGATCATCATGATTGGTGGTAGCATTATCGGTGGTCAATAAACGATTCCCATAAAAGAAAGAATTGGCACCTGCCATAAACAACATGGCTTGCTCGGCATCGGTTAAGCCTTCACGACCTGCGGCAATACGCACATAGCTGGTTGGGCAAGCAAGGCGCGTGACAGCAATGGTACGAATCCACTCAAGCACAGGCAAGCGCGTGCCTTGCAGCTGATCTGCAATCGGCGTGCCTTCAATGGGTACTAGCATATTGATTGGTACTGATTCAGGGGGTTTTGGCAAATTAGCCAGTTCTGTCAGCAGGTTGATGCGGTCATCACGACTTTCACCCATACCGATGATACCACCTGAGCAAATATTTATGCCTGCTTGACGCACATGGTCAAGGGTAGTTAGACGGTCATCATAACTACGGGTGGAGACGATATGGTTATAGTACTCGCGTGAGGTATCAAGGTTATGGTTATAGTAATCCAGTCCCGCTTCAGCAAGTACTTGCGCTTGGTTACCCGATAACATGCCAAGCGTCATGCAGGTTTCTAAGCCTAATGCTTTGACTTCTTTAATCAGCTCAACCACATAGGGCATATCTCTATCGTTTGGGTGCTTCCATGCCGCACCCATACAAAAACGGCTAGAGCCAGCGGCTTTGGCTTTTTTGGCCTCGATAATCGCTTTTTGTACTTCGATTTTCTTTTCAGGTTGTAAGTCGGTGCTATGGTGTCCTGACTGTGAGCAATAGCCGCAATCTTCAGGACAATTGCCTGTTTTTATTGATAGCAGGGTACTGATTTGTACCGCATTGGGTGGAAAGTGTTCGCGAAGTTTGTTTTGCGCGAGCAACAGTAAATCCATTAAAGGTAATTCAAACCAAGCTTGGATTTGCTCGCGAGTTGGGCGGCTTTGGGGGGTCAATGTGGTGCCAATCGGTTGCTCTGATTGTTGAATTGCTAATAAGTCTGCCATGACAGCTATAATCCTAATTAAAACAAAGCTAAAAATGATAAAAGGTGTCTCATCATACCAAAAAAAAACAACCACCTAAAGTGATTGTTTTTTATAATTTAATGACAATGGCTTATTTGTCTTGAGAACTATCACCACGAGTGATTGAAATATTGGTGATGGGTGATTTATCATCAGTGACTGCGCTTGTTTTGACATTATCAGCGATGACCTCATCAGACGCATGCTTTGCCTCAATTTCAGCCGATTTACGCAGCGCAGGCGTTAAGTTGTCATTATCCGCTGATTTGGCAAACACGTTGTCAGGACGGATACTATCATCATCTGCATTGCTATCTTTAGCGTTAGTAGTATCTTCAGCTGCTGCATACTTCTCTTCGATGGCTTTATTATCGGATGCATCAGAATCACTCGCCGTTTCGTCGGTCAGCTTTTGCTTAGCTTGTTCGACTTTATCTTTTGCCTCGCTGACTTTTTCTTTGGCTTCATCGTTTAATGCATCTAGTTTGTCATCGGCTTGGGTTTTTAACGCATCAACCTTTGATTTAGCATCGTCTAGTTTTTCACCCGCCAAGCTTTTAACATCGGCTAACTTTTCAGCCGCTTGGTCTTTGACGTCTTCAAGCTTGGTTTTAGCATCCGCAAGTTTATCATCTTTGGCTGCTTTTGCTTCATCAAGATTTTCAGTAGCAGTTTCTTTAGCTTCGTCAATTTTATCAGCCGCTTGTGCTTTAACCTCATCCAATTTTTCTTTGGTTTCGCCAATTTTTTCATTAGCAGTGTCTTTAATATCCGCTAATTTTTCGCTCGCATCTTCTTTAAGTGCATCGATTTTTTCTTTGGCTTCGGTTTTTAGCTCATCAAATTTTTCCACCGCGTCATCTTTGATTTCAGCCGCTTTCGCCTTAAGGATCTCTAATTTGCTTGCTTGTGTCTCGCTGTCAGCATTAACGTCTTTGGTGTTTGATTCATTAAAGTATTTGCTGCTGCCAGATGCTTTACCTGCGCTCGCGCCCCCAATCATTGCCATAGCTTTGCTGCAAAGTTCTTTGGCAAAAGGTGTGGCTTTCTCAATCAAGGGTTTTGCTTGTTCAACCACAGGTTTAAGTGGCTCAGGTACTTTTGGCACAATAAATTTTGCGATTTGGTTAAACCACATCAGCAGTGAATAATCACCAGACATTTTTAAATCGCCATTTTGGATGCCCGTCATAAATGCCGTCGCTTCACCTTTAGTGAGCAATTTCACACCCGTCATTGAGTCTTTAAAGGTAATCGTCAACGTTGGCTCTTTGGCTGGACCTGCATGTTGGCTAAAAGTACCGTTATTGATTTGGTAGTAACGTGACGTTTGTTCCGCGTCGCTGCCGAGTTGAATAGTAAAATTACGGTTTTCTAATAAGCCTTTAAATTTGTCATCGCCTGTTTTGGCAAGTTGGGTTAAACGCAAACCAACGGCAAACAATAATACGTCAAGGGGATCTGATTTGATTTGGGTTAATTGAGATAACATACGTGTCCTCCAAAATTATAGATTTTATAGATATTGCAATGCGCAAGGTCTTTAAATAAGTGACCATACTTAAGTCACTCATTTCAAAGCAATTATAATTCGCTATTACACAAGATTTAATAGCTTTGTTATACACTATATTATAAGGTCATCGATGCCAAGTTACAGTAATGTTTAACATACCAGTATCATTTTTTGTAATCAAAGCGTTTGATTTGTGTATTTAAGGAGCATTATACAGCGAACCTCTTACCTTTTATCAAGCTAAAGCGCATAAAAAACCCATCAACATGATGGGTTAAATTAAGTAGCTATTAAATTAGCAATAAGGGGATAGGGTTGTTATTAGTGTTTTGAGTCAAACACAGAGGCATGACGAACAAAGTTTTGATGAAAATCGGTATCTTTTTCTAATACCACAGGACGGTGACCGGCGCTCATTTGGACACTACTTTTTAACATAGCTTGGTTGGTACTAGCTTGACTCGCTGCTTTGTTAAACTTAGGTTTTCCATTTAACGCTATCACAATGGGAATCATCGATAAGCCAATGGCCGCCACATACGCATCCGTACCAGTCAATGATGACAACGTGATAACTGCCCAATGCAGCCCTTCCACCGAAATCCAGTACACCATACCCAACATAAAATAGCCCAATACAAAACGATAAGGGGTAAACGCAATCGCTAGCATACCGACAGTCACTAGAACGATTAAAAACAACCAGTTAGAAGTTAACGACGTAGCAGCTAATAATAGACTTGCCGAAATAAGCATGGTTGACCTCATGAAAAGTTATTAAAAACAAATACTTAAAATAAATAAAGTAAAAGCTTGTATAGGGTATTATGGCGGTAAAAGATGAAAATTAAAAGTCAAAACCCAACTAAAACGACAATGGATGACGTATCAAATTTGGCTGATTTATCTTAAAAAAAGCGATTAAAAAGGCTAAAACCATATAAAAAAAGGTGACAATCAATCGTCGAAATCACTTGATCAAGAGTAACAGGAATTTTCGTAAATCTAGTAAAAAAGTGCTAAAATGCGGTAACTGATTTGTCGCGAAATGTATATTGTTTTAATGCTTTGTAGTATTGCTCACCCATTAATTTGCGCAATAATCATGGCTATATATCTAGCTAAAAAATTGGATAAGTTTGCTATTTTGGGCGTTTTAAGTAAAAATATCGTTCGGTAATTGTACCGCCTATTTTAAGTGCTATTTGCGACGCAAAAAAATTTAAATTTTTAATGTGATTAATTAAAAAAACTGACGCTTTATCAAAATCACGTGGATAACTATTTTGATAAACACGGTTTGCCTAATCACCGACTATATAGTGGTAATTCTCGTATGATGACGTTTCAACAATTGATTTTAACTTTGCAAAATTATTGGGCAGAAAAAGGCTGTGTGGTGTTACAGCCTTACGATATGGAAATGGGTGCAGGCACGTTTCATACCGCCACTTTCTTACGAGCATTGGGTCCAGAGCGTTGGCATGCCGCCTATGTACAACCATCACGCCGTCCCACGGATGGTCGCTATGGCGACAACCCAAACCGTTTACAACATTATTATCAGTTCCAAGTAGTACTCAAACCCAATCCACCTGATATTCAAGAGTTGTACTTGGGGTCACTCAAAGCGATTGGTATTGATACCTTAACGCATGATGTACGCTTTGTAGAAGACAACTGGGAATCACCAACGCTTGGCGCATGGGGACTTGGTTGGGAAGTCTGGCTCAATGGCATGGAAGTTACCCAGTTTACTTACTTCCAGCAAGTCGGTGGTATTGAGTGTTTCCCAGTGACAGGAGAAATCACGTACGGTCTTGAGCGCCTTGCCATGTATATCCAAGGCGTGGACAGTGTGTATGACTTGGTATGGACGGATGGCGAATTTGGTCGTGTCACTTATGGCGATGTATTCCACCAAAATGAAGTAGAACAATCGACCTACAACTTTGAACATGCCGATGTGGCAAAAATGTTTGAGTTGTTTGATTTTTATGAAAGCCAAGCCGACAAATTGGTCGGTCTTAATCTGCCACTGCCTGCGTATGAAATGGTGCTCAAAGCGTCACATACTTTTAACTTGTTGGATGCGCGTGGGGCGATTTCGGTGACAGAGCGTCAGCGCTTTATCTTGCGTGTGCGTACATTGGCGCGTAAGGTAGCACAAAGCTATGTAGAAACGCGTGCCAAATTGGGCTTCCCATTGGCGGATGACGCACATAAAGCTGATGCGTTAGAAAAATATCTACCAAAAGAAGCTATTTCAAAATAACAGATGAAAGAAGCGGATACATCACAATAGCTTCTGTCACATCGACGAAAAAAATTTCTTAAGACGGTCAAATTAAAAAGGGCAATAGATAGATAGTTTCTATTGCCTTTTTTCTTGCCTTATTTTATTGCTTATTTTGCTGTCAACGCTAATAAAAAATATCAAATTATCAGAATATTCTAATCTCGCATATTTATATCAAAAATCGCCACAGGGCAACGGGGCGCTATTCTACTACAATAGCCGCAGCAAGTAAGCCAGGTAACAAGGGGCGGTGAGTGGAACTTTATTTTATTTTAGCGGGTATTTTTGTCGGATTCTGCGTAGGTGTGACCGGCGTGGGCGGTGGGTCACTGATGACGCCGATTTTGATTTTACTGCTAAAAGTAGAGCCGCATATTGCTGTCGGCACCGATTTGCTATACGCCGCTATTTCCAAGTTTTTTGGTGGTGTCGTACATTTTAAAAAATCAAATGTCGTTTGGCCAATCGTGCTATGGCTAGCGATTGGTAGTATTCCAGCCTCTATTGTCACCAATTATCTCGTCGCTACTTACTTGGGTAATATCAACGCCATCAAACTAATCATGACCTTGATATTGGGCGTGATGTTGACCATTACCGGGATTTCGCTGATTTTTCGCAACCGTATCGAAGCGTTTTTTGACAAATACCGCAAAACTGACCAAACTGACAGCCTCACCTCCCAAATCCCCAAATATAAATTGGTGCTGATGGGCATATTGCTCGGGGTAGTAGTGACCTTATCGTCGGTTGGGGCAGGGGCATTTGGCGTCATGGCGCTGGTGCTGATTTTTCCCCAATTGCCCCTCATTCGCATCATCGGCTCGGATGTGGTACATGCGGTGCTATTAACCTTGGTCGCAGGTCTCGGACATTTGCTGTCAGGCAGTGTGGATTTTCACATGCTGACCTTTTTGCTCATTGGCGCTATTCCTGCCATTATTGTAGGCACATTATTGAGCAGTAAACTGCCTGAGAAAAAATTGCGCCCGATTTTAGGGGTGACGCTGTTGTTGTTAGGGATTAACTTTGTGGTCAATCCTGCCAAAGCCAAACCAAAAGCGGCGGCCAATACGCCAGTCGCTACAACCGCTGTAACGACTTCATCAAGCGCCAGCCAATAAGTTTAATTTTGGTTTTGCGCTGACGGTTTTCTTGATTTGCCCCGCTGATGGGGCATTTTTATGGCTTAAATTTCTGCTATAATCGCTTATATTTACCTTATTTGAATCAACAAGGCTTTAGCATGTCTACTATTTTATTTGAACTTGGCACCGAAGAATTGCCCCCAAAAAATCTAAAAACATTGCGCGATGCACTTAACGACCACGTCACCCAATCGCTAAAAGATGCCAATATTCGCTTTGATACCATTAAAAGCTTTGCCGCCCCGCGTCGCCTTGCCTTGCAGATTCAAGGAATTAGTGAAAAACAGCCCGATAAAATCGAACAAAAACGCGGTCCCGCAGTCAAAGCTGCCTATGACAAGGACGGTAACCCAACCAAAGCGGCACAAGGATTTGCCCAAGGCTTGGGTATTGACGTCAAGGATTTAATTACTATCAAGGGTGAGAAAGGCGATTATATCGGCTATGAAATGAATGTCATCGGTCAGCCTGTGGCTGAGTTACTGCCGAGTATTTTTCAAAAAGCCTTAGATGAGTTGCCGATTGCCAAACGCATGCGCAGTGGCGCAGAGCGTTCTGAGTTTGTTCGCCCTGTCAAATGGTTAGTGCTACTCAAAGACGACCAAGTGCTGCCAGCGACGATTCAAGGATTAACGTCAGGTGAGACAGGGTCGCAGGGCGTTGAACTGGGTCGTTATAGTCTTGGACATCGTTTCCATCATCCTGATAAGGTTAGAATTGACACGGCGGACAGCTATGAGCAAAACCTTGCCGAGGCGCACGTCATCGCTGATTTTGACAAACGCCAACAACAGATTAAAGCGCAAGTCCAACAGCTTGCCGATGAAGTAGGGGCGACTGCTATCGTACCGCAAGATTTGCTTGATGAGGTCACTGCGCTGGTCGATTACCCAGTAGCGCTACGCGCAAGCTTTGAACCACGATTTTTACAAGTGCCGCAAGAAGCCTTGATTAGTACCATGCAGGCGGATCAAAAATATTTTTGTTTGACTGACAGCCAAGGTAAATTACAGCCTTATTTTATCTTTATCAGTAACATTGACAGTAAAGATAAAGCGCAAGTGATTGCCGGTAACGAAAAAGTGGTACGTCCACGCCTTGCCGATGCTGAGTTCTTCTTTTTACAAGACCAAAAACAGCCATTGTTTGCGCTGACTGAAAATCTCAAAACCCGCGTATTCCAAGATAAGTTAGGGACAATTTGGGAAAAATCTGAGCGTATTGCCAAGCTAGCTGCCTTTATTGCTGCCCAAATTGGCGAAGACGTTGAGCAAACGGCACGGGCAGGCTTACTGTCAAAAGCAGACCTTGCCAGTACCTTGGTGGGTGAGTTTCCAGAATTGCAAGGCGTGGCAGGGACTTACTATGCGCGTTTAAACCAAGAGCCAGAAGCGGTGGCGGCCGCAATTGAAGAGCAATATCTGCCAAAATTTAGCGGCGATAAGCTACCGGCGACCAATATTGGAACAGCACTGGCATTAGCAGACCGTTTGGATACACTGGTCGGTATTTTTGGCATTGACCAAGCGCCAACGGGTTCAAAAGACCCGTTTAGTCTGCGCCGTGCGGCGATTGGGGTACTGCGTATCTTGATTGAGAAACAACTGCCACTAAATCTGGTAGTATTGCTTGAGCAAGCTTTATTGGGTTATGTAGGCAAAATTGACGACTTACCAAAAACCTTCAAACAAGTGATGGAGTTTATCAATTCACGCTACCGTGCTATGTATGAAGACCAAGGCGTGAGCGTTGATACAATTATGGCGGTACAGGCACTACAACCGCAAGTGCCAATGGATTTTGACCATCGTATCAAAGCCGTCCAAGCTTTCCGTGATTTGCCACCCGCCAAACAACTTGCCGAGGCCAATAAACGCGTTGCCAATATTTTAGCTAAGGTTGAGGGTGAGATTGCAACCCAAGTACAAACGGCTTATTTACAAGAACCTGCCGAAAAAGCATTGTCTCAAGCGGTGCAAACTGCAGCGCAAAGTATTGAGCCTCACCAACACACTGACAATGCCAACTACACCCAGATTTTACAATCGCTAGCCACACTGCAGCAGCCATTGGATGACTTCTTTGAGCAGGTGATGGTGAATAGTGAAGATGCTAATCTTAAAGCCAATCGATTGGCTTTGCTAAAAAAAGTGCGTGGGTTATTTTTAACGGTTGCAGATATCAGTGAGTTACAGCTATAAGCTAATTTAGACAAGAGTTAACGCTTTAATCATATGGCTTCGATACTATTGCTTTAATATCCCTGCTTTAATATCATTGTTTAAACCCATACTGACAACGGTCATTATGGGTTTTTTTACAAGCTAAAGATACCTTTACGCTTGTTTTTGCTAAATTGGCAGGCTAGTTTATGCGTATTTGATACTATTTTAAGGATGTTTTTGTCTGAATTGCTCTTTAGAGTTTAGGATGGTATAAACAGTATAACCAAGTTCAAAGCTTTTGGTAAATTGTGTATTTAACGGTGGGGTTTTAGCTATTATTTATTTTTTTTAATTTATCGTTTCTAATTTATCTTGGTCTAGGGTAATTACATGAAAGTCAGCAATAACGATAGCTTGTTTCGATATATGGTGCGTACCAAAAGGTATCGGCTTCTTTTACGAAGCTTAGTGTTGCTGTCTTTGTTTGTGCTATCGTTCGTGATTATCAATGTATATATTGCGCGCTTCTTGACCCAGTCTACCCAGCATATGGATATCATCGGCAACATCAGTGATTTGACGCTTGAGATAGCAACCGGTGCGCAGCATCTAACGGTGATGCCTCACAACGATAGTCAACAAATCATTCAGACTTTACAAAAACAGGCGGCTGAGTTAGACGGCTATATGGCACAGTTGTCCCGCTATCCAAAGCAAGAAACGGCGATGGATGAATTTGCCATTATTTGGCAGGACTATCGCCAAAGAATCGCGCAAATCTCTGAGCAAGATGAAAAAGGCAAAGTTGAATTGGCTGAGTTTGCTTATCATAACCAAGCCAAAATTTGGTCGTTGATGAATATTGGTTATGACACTTATCTCAATGACACCTACCGTACCGCAGATTATTCGCGCTATTTGACCTATTGCAGTTTCTTTGCCTTGATAGCCTATATCATCTTTTTTATCCATTACACCATCAGACAGATGTATCACGATGATGTGGCGATTGATAAGGCGCAGACCGATATGCGCGATATCATGAATACAGTTAAAAAAGGCTTGTTTCTCATTGATGATAAAATGGTGATTGGTGAGCATTATTCCAAAAAACTAGAGCAGTTATTGGGGCGCAAGCAGTTAGCTGGGATGACACTACCCCAGCTGTTACAAAATATGGTCAGCGAAAAAGATATCAGAGCGACACAGCATTTTATCAATTACCTGTACCAATCCAACGTGGATGAAGAGTTAATTCAAGATATCAACCCACTTAAAACAGTTGAGTTGATTTTTTTGGATGAAAAAGGCGTTACTCATAAGAAATACCTGCATTTTGAATTTTTACGGGTGGTGAAAAGCGCGAATAAAAAATCCATTCATCTATTTGTCAGCGTGGTAGATATTACCGAAACGGTGCTTTTAACAAAGCAAATTGATAAGGTAAAAGATGAATACCATAAATTTATCAGTCGTGCCGTCTATCTATTAAGTTTGGATACGCAAACAGTTGATGATTTTATTGCCACCAAAAGAGCCACTGTTGCAGCTATAACCGATATCTTATATAGGCAGGTATTGGACAAAGAGCAGTTAGTGACAAAAGCCGAAACCTTGCTAACAGTAACACAAACACTAGCAGATGATACCCAAGTTTTACGTCTCAAACAATATGATGATGTTGTCAATAGTTTGCTGTATGAGCTAAAACATTTAACGCGGTTATCTCATATTCAAACCAATGATTTTACGAGCTTTATGCTTAAGCTTGATTCCTATCAAGAGATGTTAAATTTAACTGAGCATTTAATTAACGAACAAGCCGAGCAAGCCTGATGGGTTATCTGCAAAAAATTAAAACTTCCATTAGCTATAGTTTAAGACGCACTATATTATATCTGTGTTAAACGCGGGCTTTTAAACACCAATTCACCACGAATCGATATTCCAAAACACAGCATTAATGTTCCAATAATGCTCTATTGTGAATTTGCAAAACTGATTAGCAACTCGCTACAATGCAAAAGAGATTTTTTTGCTAATTAAACTAAATTAAAGGAATATGTATGAGCCCACCGCATCGCCCAGAAACGCTCGCCATTCATGCAGGGTACGAACCAGAGCCGACCACCAAAGCCGTCGCCGTCCCTATCTACCACACCAGTTCGTATGCCTTTGATAACACCCAACATGGTGCTGACCTTTTTGATCTTAAAGTTGCCGGCAATATCTACACCCGTATCATGAACCCAACCAACGCGGTGCTTGAAGCCCGTATGGCAGCGTTAGAAGGCGGCATCGGTGCATTGACGGTGGCATCCGGGATGGCGGCGATTACTTATACCATCCAAACCCTATGTGAGGTAGGCGATAACATCGTTTCAGTATCCACTTTGTATGGTGGTACTTACAACTTATTTGCCCATGCGTTGCCACGTCAAGGTATCGAAGTGCGTTTCTTTGATTATACCAAACCTGAGACGTTGGTTGATTTGATTGATGAACGTACTAAATTGGTATTTGGCGAAAGTATTGGCAATCCATTGGGTAACGTGCTGGATATCGCAAAAATCAGCGAACTTGCCCATAGCAAAGGCGTACCTGTAGTGATTGATAACACCGTCGCCACGCCAACATTGTGCCGTCCATTTGAGCATGGTGCTGATATTGTGATTCATTCATTGACCAAATATGTGAGTGGTTCGGGCACGTCGGTGGGTGGTGTGATTATCGATAGTGGTAAATTTGATTGGGGCGCTCACAAAGAACGTTTTGCGATTTTAAATACCCCAGATGCCAGCTATCATGGTGTCAATTTTGTCGAAGCTATGGGTGCTGCGGCGTTTATTGCACGAGCACGCGTTGCGCCCTTACGTAATACCGGTGCGGCACTAAGCCCCATGAACGCTTGGCAAATTATGCTTGGGTTAGAGACGTTAGCCTTGCGTATGGAGCGACATTGCCAAAATGCCCAAGCCGTGGCAGAATTTTTAAACCATCATCCACAAGTGGCTTGGGTCAAGTACGCAGGATTAACCGACCATCCAGAGCATAAGCTTGCGCAAACATACTTTGGTGGTAAGCCATCAGCAATTTTAACCTTTGGGTTAAAAGGCAGTCGTGAAGCGGGGGCGAAATTTATTGATGCGCTACAATTAATTACCCGTCTGGTCAATATCGGTGATGCCAAGTCACTCGCTTGCCACCCTGCCACTACTACGCACCGCCAGTTAAATGCTGAAGAGTTGCAAAAAGCAGGCGTTAGCGAAGACATGATTCGTTTATCCATTGGTATTGAGCATATTGACGACATCAAAGCTGACCTTGAGCAAGCGTTAGCCGCAGCCAATTAATCGCTTCATCTACAAATAATTGCTTCACATAAAAAAGCGAGCCTGTAACTCGCTTTTTGAATTTAAAAAACAATGAAATTAGACAAAAAAATACCCCAAATTTATGGGGTATTTTTAACAAGTTAACCGCTTAGCGGTTGTCGCTTATTATTTAGCTGCCGCTGCTTGAGCTGCTGCCACTTCTTCAGCGAAGTTTTCTTGTTTTTTCTCGATGCCTTCACCCACTTCTAAGCGTTTGAATGCTTTAACCGTCATACCTTCAGATTTTAATATATCGCCAACTTTTTTCTCGTTGTCGATAACGTAAGGTTGGTTCAGCAAAGTCACTTCGTTCAAATACTTTTGTAGACCACCGGTAATCATTTTTTCAATTACGGCGTCTGGTTTGCCAGATTCTTTCGCTTTCGCTTCGATGATGTCTTTTTCACGTGCTAGCGTATCAGCAGGTACATTGGCTTCATCAACAGCGATTGGGTTGAATGCCGCAACTTGCATCGCTACATGTTTTGCGGTGTCTGCATTGCCGCCTTCAACAGAAACCACTACACCAATACGAATACCGTGACGGTAAGAGGCTAGGTTGTCACCTTCAATCACTTCTGCACGACGTACTTGGATGTTTTCACCGATTTTTTGTACGAGCTCAACACGGGCTTCTTCAACCGTTTGACCATCGCCATACGGCAATGCAGAGATAGCCGCTACATCAGTGGTATTGTTGGCAAGTGCAAGATCAGCTACTTTGTTTGCAAATGCGGTGAAGTTAGCATCTTTTGCCACAAAGTCAGTTTGACAGTTTACTTCAAGTAGTAAGGCTTTGTTACCTTCTTGGGCGATAATGATAGCGCCATCAGCAGCAATGTTACCTGCTTTTTTAGCAGCTTTTGCTTGACCTGATTTACGCAGGTTATCGATTGCGGTTTCGATGTCGCCGTCTGCTTCTTGCAGGGCTTTTTTACATTCCATCATACCAAGACCTGTACGGTCACGTAATTCTTTTACCAGTTTTGCACTAATTTCTGCCATGAGATACCTCAATTGATTATCATTATAGATGAGAATTGGGTTGTTTATTGTCTAAACAGTTGGAGATTAAAGGACAAAAATTGGTGATTTTTGCCCTTCAATATTACGCTACAAATTCGAATTTTTATAAACCAATTTTGTGTTTACCCATCAAAGTTAGTTTATAAAATTTTGATGACAGTATCATAACAACTTAAGCAATGCGCTGCTATGATACTGCGGTAACCCTTATTCTGCCGCAGCTTCTGCTGGTGCTTCAGTTACCGCTTCTTCTTGATTTGCTGCTTTGCCGCCTTGAGTTTTCGCGTATTCTTTACCAGCGATAATTGCATCTGCAACCGCTGATACGTATAGCGTTACCGCACGAATCGCATCGTCATTGGCAGGAATGACATAATCTACGTCATCTGGGTTTGAGTTTGTATCAACGATACCGATGACAGGGATACCTAAGTTTTTTGCTTCTTTGATTGCAATCGCTTCATGGTCAACGTCAACCACAAAAATTGCATCAGGTAAACCGTTCATGTTTTTGATACCACCTAACGCACGCTCAAGTTTTTCCATTTCACGAGTACGCTCTAACGCTTCACGTTTGGTTAACTTAGCAAACGTACCGTCTTCAGCTTGTTTTTCGTATTCTTTTAAACGAGTAATTGACTGACGGATAGTTTTCCAGTTGGTTAACATACCACCTAACCAGCGATGGTCAACATAAGGCATACCAGCGCGAGCCGCTTGTTCGCTGATAACGTTGCTTGCCGCACGTTTAGTACCAACAAATAGTACTTTATTGCCACGCGCTGCTTCACGGTTAACGAAGTTTAGTGCTTCGTTCATCGCTTTAACTGTATGCTCAAGGTTAATGATGTGGATTTTGTTACGTGCACCAAAAATAAATTTGCCCATTTTTGGATTCCAAAAACGAGTTTGGTGACCAAAGTGTGCACCGGCTTCTAAAAGATCACGCATTGAAACTTGGGTAGGATTAGCTGACGCCATGAGATTTCCTTAAGTAAAGTTGGGTTATGCCTCCACATTACCGATTAAGCCGATTTGCAAACACGCATCAAAATCTACAGGATTTTAATTAATCAAATTTGCAAACACCCAGCTTAACTCTCATCAAGCTTGTTAGCTTGAAAATAGCAATGTGTGTGTCATGTTAGTAAATAAAAAAAGCAATTTGCCATTTTAAGATAAAATGGCAAACTGCTATTTTAACATATTTTTATATAGTTAAGCTATATGTTTTAGCAAAATCACATGGTGATTAT
Organism: Faucicola osloensis; assembly: GCA_019353055.1. Lineage (GTDB taxonomy): Bacteria > Pseudomonadota > Gammaproteobacteria > Pseudomonadales > Moraxellaceae > Faucicola > Faucicola osloensis_C. Next base: position 1,811 of record JABAHL010000003.1, on the reverse strand, counting down.
TTAACCAATCCGATTAAGTCGCCATAACCTTCTTGTTCCATCTCGTTTACAGGGATGAAACGTAGCGACGCGCCATTGATGCAATAACGCATACCGCCAAGCTCAGGAAGACCGTCATTAAACACATGACCTAAATGTGAATCACCTACACGACTGCGTACTTCAGTGCGTCGCATACCGTGACTGTCATCAAACAATTCCTTGATTACCGCGGTATCAATCGGTTTACTAAACGCAGGCCAACCACAACCTGAGTCATATTTGTCCGATGAGCTAAAAAGCGGCTCACCACTCACAATATCCACATAAATGCCAGGTTCAAATTGGTGATCATATTCATGGCTAAAAGGACGCTCAGTGCCGTTTTGCTGTGTCACATAATATTGCTCATCAGTCAAATTTGCCTTGATTTCAGCTTCAGACGGTCTTACATACTTTTGTGTATCGATATTGATTGAATTAGCCATAGACGTTCCTAACCCTTGTTGTCATTGTAGAATATCACAATAGTTACAACCCGTCCAAAATTCAAGTAACAACTGTTTAAACAAATAGTAGTTTTGTGAAAAAGGTGAAAAGGGCTATAATACGTCTTCTTAAATTTTTGCAAAATCAGATAATTATTGTATGAAAACACTATTAAATAACCCTGAAGCCGTTGAAAAAATGCGCGTCGCTGGTAAATTAGCCGCCGATGTTTTAGTGATGTTAGATGAATATGTCAAAGAAGGTGTAACGACAGGGGCATTAGACAAGCTTGCCCACGACTATATTGTTGATGTCCAAAAAGCCATTCCTGCCAATGTCGGCTATCATGGCTACCAGCATACGCTTTGTACTTCAATCAACCATGTGGTTTGTCACGGTATTCCCGATGACAGCCGTATCCTAAAAGATGGCGATATCGTCAATATCGATGTCACAGTGATAAAAGATGGCTATCATGGCGATACTTCAAAAATGTGGATTATCGGTGAAGGCTCAATCATGGCGCAGCGTATCTGCAAAATCGCCCAAGACGCACTATACGCAGGAATGAAAGCTGTTCGCAATGGCGCCTATGTAGGCGATATTGGCGCAGCGATTCAAGCGGTGGCAGAGCCAGAGCGTTTTAGCGTAGTAAGAGAATATTGCGGACATGGAATTAGTGACGTATACCATGATGAACCACAAATTCTGCACTATGGTAAAAAAAATACCGGTCTACAACTGACGACAGGCATGACATTTACCATTGAACCAATGATTAACCAAGGTGTATGGCAAACCAAAACCTTACCCGATAAATGGACAGTGATTACTAAAGACCGTAAATTGTCCGCCCAATGGGAACACACACTGATGGTTACCGAGAACGGCTGTGAAGTGTTTACCAAGCGTCCAGAAGAAGATTTGAGTTTTTTAAACAGTTAAAATATGAATAAAATCATCAGTATAAAAGAAAGTTAGCAATTAATTTAAAATTAGTTATATTTTCCTGTTGACACCCATTCCAATTCACGTATAATACGCCACCACTGAGCGACAAAGAGTTTACAAATAAGTAAAACAAGTTACGAAGCTTAGAAAGAATTAAAATAAAGCTTGACAGAGTAAAACAAAACGTATTACAATATCAAACTCACCAAATGATAGACGATATCTTTGGTACACTAAATAACAACAAACACAAGAACAACTTGTGTGGATTTTCACTTAGCGCGATAAAATTAAGACTTTAATTAATTGTATTGTCAGAGTGAAGATACTCGTAAGTTTATTTGAGCAAAGACAGTATAAATAATTGAGTCAACAAATTAAATCTATTGACA